>CANHQZ010000036.1 GCA_947463125.1 Flavobacteriales bacterium
CCACCGGTCCCGAATTCCTTAATTTCAATCACACGGCATTCCATCTGAACCGGACTTTCCTTTACCCGCAAGGGTTTGATGAGATCTGAGGCTATGGGTGTAAATCCGGCTTTTTCAAATTCACTGATGCCTCTGTCCCATGGCGCGGCCGCCACGTTCATCTGCTGCACCATGCCGTAGGTAACCACATTCACCACCACTTCCGGCACTTCCTTCACATTCAGGTAGGTGTGTTTGGGCGAGCCGTCACGGCCGCTGTTATTGGGTGCAAATACCAGCACCGGTGGATTGGCGCTCACCACATTAAAAAAGCTGAATGGCGCCAGGTTGGGCTTGCCTTCGGCATCGATGGTGCTGGCAAAGCAAATAGGCCTTGGGCCCACACTGCCCAGCAGGTATTGGTGCAGCTGGGGAAGGGCGGTTTCTTTGGGGTTGATGGTCAGAAAGTCCATGTGGCGGTTATTTGAGGGTGTGCCCCATTTTATTTTTCTTGGTAGCCAGGTAGCCGGCGTTGTGGGGATTGGGCTCCACTTCCAGCGGCACATTTTCTATGATTTCCAGGCCGTAGCCAATCAGGCCGGTTCGCTTGCGGGGATTGTTGCTCATAAGCTTCATTTTGCTTACACCCAGGTCGCGCAGGATCTGTGCACCTACGCCGTAATCGCGCTCATCCATTTTGAAACCCAGCTGCAGATTGGCTTCTACGGTATCCAGTCCCTGTTCCTGCAGTTTGTAGGCCTTCAACTTATTAAGAAGTCCAATGCCGCGACCTTCCTGGTTCATGTACACAATCACCCCTTTACCTTCGGCTTCGATCTTTTCCATGGCTTTTTGCAGTTGTTCACCGCAATCGCAGCGGCAGGAACCGAAAATATCGCCGGTGAGGCAGCTGCTGTGTACCCGGGTGAGGATGGCTTCTCCGGGCTCCCATTTGCCTTTGATCAGTGCCAGGTGCTCCTGATCGGTATTGCTTTGTTTGTAGGCTACCAGTTCAAAATCGCCAAAGCGGGTGGGCATATCCACGCTGATTTCACGACGGATAAGGGTTTCGTGTTGCAGTCGGTAGCGTATCAGGTCTTCGATGCTGACGATTTTAAGGTCCCATTTTTTGGCAACCTCAATCAAATCGGGCAGGCGGGCCATACTGCCGTCTTCGTTCAATATTTCCACGATGCAGCCCGCGGGTTCAAAACCGGCGAGCCTTGAAAGATCAATCGCGGCTTCGGTATGGCCGGCGCGCCTTAGCACACCTTCAGCCTTGGCTTTCAGCGGAAAAATATGTCCGGGACGGCCCAGATCTTCAGCCTTCGTGTTTGGATCTATCAGTGCCTGAATCGTTTTGGCGCGGTCGTGGGCGCTGATGCCCGTGGTACAGCCGTGTCCGAGCAAATCGACCGATATGGTAAATGCCGTTTCGTGGGTGGCGGTATTGGAACCCACCATCATACCCAGGTTCAG
This sequence comes from Flavobacteriales bacterium, assembly GCA_947463125.1. Lineage (GTDB taxonomy): Bacteria > Bacteroidota > Bacteroidia > NS11-12g > UBA955 > RGEC01. The sequence continues at coordinate 1,459 of CANHQZ010000036.1, forward strand.
CGATTCGCAACGGTCTTCGGTAAGGGGCACGCAGATGAGACCACGGCCTTCTTTGGCCATGAAGTTAACCAGTTCCGGGGTCATGTTTCGGGCTGCGGTGAGGAAATCGCCTTCGTTTTCGCGGTTTTCATCGTCCACCACAATCACCACACGGCCGCGGCGAATGTCTTCAATGGCTTCTTCTATGCTGTTCAGGGTGAATTCGGACATGGGTTTTGGGTTGTTCCAAATTTGACAATTTCCAAAAGGTGTCAAATTTTGCATTTGCGCTGCAAAGTTCGTAAAAATGTGTCAGTTTCGGGTTACCACGACAGCAATTCTTCCAAAGCGGCTTGCACTTTGGCGGCGCTGGGCAGCATTTCCGCTTCCAGGCCCATATTTAGAGGAATAGCAGGCAGATCGGCAGAACCCAGGGTTTGCACAGGTGCATCCAACTGCGCAAAGCAATGCTGCGCAATGCGTCCGGCCAGGGCTTCCGCGAAGGAATTTCGGAGGGTTTCTTCTGTCAACACCAGCACTTTTCCGTGTTTTTTCACAGTGTCAAATACCAGTTTTTCGTCGTAGGGGGCCAGGGTGCGCAGGTCGATGACTTCTACCTGACCCGGGAAGGCTTTGGCGGCCGACATGGCCCAGTAAACACCCATTCCGTAGGTAATTACAGCGCAGGTTTCACCGCGGTTTAGGGCTTCGCTGCTACAATCCAGGGCCACACGTCCTTTTCCGAAAGGAATCACATAATCCTCATCGGGTTCGGGGGTTTTGGCCGATTCTGTGCCGGCAACCTTGCTCCAGTAGATGCCTTTGTGTTCGAACATCACCACCGGGTTGGGGTCGTACCAGGCTGATTTCATCAGGCCTTTCATATCGGCAGCGTTGCTGGGATAGGCTATTTTAATGCCTTTGATGGGCAAAATGCTGCTCTCTACCGTTCCGCTGTGGTAGGGACCTCCACCGCCATAAGCGCCTGTAGGAACGCGGATAACCGAGGCCACGGGATATTTTCCGTTGCTGAGGTAACAGGATTTGCTGAGTTCTTCCACCAGCTGGTTCACACCGGGCCAGATGTAATCGGCAAACTGTATTTCCACAATGGGTTTGCATCCCACGGCACTCATGCCTGCTGTACTTCCCACTATGTAAGCTTCCTGTATGGGCGTATTGAAAACGCGGTGGTCGCCATATTTCTGCGCCAGGGTGGCCGCTTCGCGGAACACACCGCCCAGGCGTTTGCCCACGTCTTGACCGTATAGCAAAGCTTCCGGGTTGTTTTTTAATATTTCATCTACCGCATACAGCGCGGCATCCACCATAATGATGGGTTCTTTGCCTGCGGGTTCTCTCACACCTTTTTCTTCGTTGATGGGCGTGGGCGCAAACTCGTGCAGGTAGAGCATATCCGGTGTGGGGTCGGGAGCGGCTTTGGCGCGTTCAAAGTCATTCAGCGCAAGCTTTTCTGCCTCGTCTGCAATGGATTGCAGGTTTTCTTCCTTTTCACCCAGGTTTAGCAGCAGGCTTTTCAGCTGGGGCAGTGGATCCAGTCTTTCGTGCTCTTCCAGGTCATCGCGGTACCATTCGCTGCGCACACCGCTTGTGTGGTGGCCCAGCAAGGGCACTTTTACATGTACCAGCATGGGAGCTCGGGTTTGCCGAACGGATTGAACGGCTTTTTCCATTTCGGTGTAGCACTGCACAAAATCGCTGCCATTGATACGCAGGCGGCGCATGCCTTTAAAGCCCAGGGCGTATTCAAACGCATCCATGGCACGCATTTCATCGCCGCTGGCACTGATGCCCCAGTCGTTGTCCTGCACCAGATACAGAATGGGCAATTTATGCAACACCGCCATCTGGAAAGCTTCGGCTACTTCGCCTTCGGTAACACTGCCATCGCCCAGCGAGCACAGCACAATGGGTTTTTCAGCGCCTTTCAGCAGGCCCTGCTGTTCAAGATACTTTATCCCGTGGGCGGCTCCGGTGGCGGGAATAACCTGCATGCCGGTGGCGCTGCTCTGGTGCGGTATTTTGGGTTTGTCGGGTCGTTTTAGGGAAGGATGCGAATAATAGCTTCTGCCACCGCTGAAGGGGTCATCAGCTTTGGCCAATAGCTGCAGCATCAGCTCGTAGGGTTCCATGCCTATGCCCAGCAACAGGCTTTCATCGCGGTAATACGGATAGGCGAAATCAATGGATTTTAGCTGCCAGGCGGTGGCCAGCTGAATGGCTTCATGCCCCTTGCTGGTGCTGTGCACGTATTTGGTAATCGGCCGGTTATCGTCGTAAATACGTGCCATGGCCCTTGCGGTGCACATGGTTTTCCAGGCGAGAAGGAGGATGTCTTTGCTGACCATGAAAGCGCGGCAAAGATAGGGGCTAACTTTCTCAATCGGGGCTTGTAAAGTTCTAAAGTTGCATTTTCTAAAATTGCCCTATATTGCACCTTTATTCTTTTTTGCATGAGAATACTTTTACTCGCTTTTCTCACCGCTTGTACCTCGCTTTCGGTCCGGTCTCAAATCCTTTCAGGCAAGGTCATTGACAAGGAAACCCGCATGGGTGTTCCCTATGCAACCCTCACCTGGCGTGGCGGAGCGTCCTCTTCGGACAGCATAGGTTCCTTTCGCATAGACCTTAAAGGTGCCAAATCCATCCAGATTTCGGCCATGGATTTTCAGGAAATGACCTACACCGTAAATAGCACTGCTGTTACCGAGATTACCATAGAAATGGAATCTCTGGCAAAAGGTGTGGGTCAGGTAACCATCAGCCACAGCCGCCAAAAAGAGAAGCTTCGGGAAAGCCCTGTCACCGTTGAAAGTCTGAATGCCAAAGCCATCAAGGAAACCCCCGCCAGTGATTTTTATGAAGGGCTGGGACACCTACGGGGTGTGGACGTTACGGCTGCCAGCCTGGGATTTCGAATTGTGAACACACGCGGATTCAACAGCACCAGCCCCGTTCGGAGCTTGCAGCTGATTGATGGCGTAGATAACCAGGCGCCCGGATTGAATTTTTCGCTGGGTAATTTTCTGGGAGCCAATGAACTGGATGTGGCCAATACAGAAATCGTGGTGGGTGCCAGCAGTGCATATTATGGACCGAATGCCTTCAATGGAGTAATAAATATGACCACCAAAGATCCCTGGAAACATCAGGGTCTTACTGCCCAGGTAAAGGTGGGTGAACGTGAACTGGGGCAAGTAATGCTTCGCTATGCCAAAGCGTATAAAAACAAGAGGGGACGTGAAGTTTTTGCCTTCAAAACCGGAATCAGCTACATGCGTGCCTACGACTGGGTGGCGGACAATTACGATCCCACCCTGGACAGCAAGGCAGGCCGCAGCAATCCGGGTGGGTACGATGCTGTAAACCGCTATGGCGATGAGGTTTTTGGCACGGCTGCCAACGATCAGGTTTCTATGGAAAGTCGCCGCAGAACACCGGGTCTGGGAGCCTATTACCGCGACGGATACAATGAAATCGATTTGGTAAATTACAATACCCGAAACCTGAAAACCAACCTGGTTCTGGCGTATAAAATCAATAACCGAAACGAACTGCAATATGGTTTCAACTTTGGTACCGGAACCACGGTGTATCAGGGGGATAACCGCTATAGCCTGAATGATATTCTCTTTTTCCAAAACCGCCTGGAATGGATAGGGAAAAAAGGCCATCTGCGTTTTTATGCTACCAACGAAGATGCGGGCAGAACCTATGATGCCGTTCTTACTGCCTTCCTGATGCAGGGAGCTTCTAAACCTGGAGGATACTGGTTTTCGGATTATCAGAATTACTGGCTTAACAACATTACCAATAAAGTAAAGAGCCTGCCGGGATATGCGCAGCTTGGCACATTTATTCCCGGGCTACCCAACTTCAATCCCAACTGGGCTTCAGACCAGGATGTACTGCTTCGGAAATATGCCGACAGTTTGTTTCGGTGGCATGCCCAAACCCGGGCTCAGGCCAATCGTGCTCAAAATTATCAGGGGTTAACCTACCCGGATCCGTATTTCGACCGGTTTGTACCCGGCACACCTGAGTTTGAGGCAAAAAAGAAAGAGATTACAGAAGCCTACAGTTACAATAGAGAAGGGGGACCTGTCGGATCCAGGTTTTTTGACAAATCCGCACTGTATCATCTCACCGGCGAGCGGAGATTTACGGTTCAAAAATGGAAATTCACCACCGGGTTTAGTGCCAGAATGTATGCGCCAAACTCCAATGGGACCATCTTTCTGGATACAGGCAATGCACGCATTACCAATATGGAAGCAGGAATTTATGGCGGTTTCGAGCGCAGGCTGTGGAGCAACCGATGGAAAATCAATGCCACGGCGAGGGTGGATAAAAACCAGAATTTCCCGTTTCTGTTTTCCCCTGCAGCGTCTATCATCTACAGCAAAGACAAGCGCAATACCTGGAGAGGCAGTTTCAGCAGCGCCATCCGAAATCCCACCCTGCAGGACCAGTATCTTTACTACAATGTTGGGCGTGCCATCCTCTTGGGCAACAAGGACGGTGTGAAAAATGTGTGTGAAGTAAACAACTTCCTTGATTACCTGAATACACTTAACCGCGATACGTTGAAATCATTTAACATCGACCCCATCCGGCCCGAAAGCGTAAAAACCGGTGAAATCGGATACAAAGGGGTCCTGATGAACGGCAAGCTGATGGTAGATGCGGGTTATTACCTCAGTTACTACACCAATTTTATTGGCTATCGCGTGGTGGTGGATGTGGCGTTTGATACCTTTTCACCATTTCCCAAGGCCCAGGCCTACCGCGTAGCGTCCAACAGCAAAGACGTTGTTAGCACACAGGGTTTTTCGGCCGGAGCCAATTATTTCTTTGCCAAGTGTTTTATGGTAGGCGGCAACTGGAGCTGGAACGTGCTGGACAGGCGCGGAAGTACCGATGCATTGATTCCCGCCTTTAACACCCCACGCCACAAATTCAATGTCATGTTTGGTGCCTCCGATATGAAAAAGGAGTTTAACTTTCTGGGTAAAACCATGTCTGTTAAAAACTTCGGTTTCAACATCAATTTCAAGTTTGTAGAAGGCTATCGCTTTGAAGGCTCTCCTCAGTTTACCGGCGATGTGCCGTCATACTGGATGCTGGATGCACAGGTAAACAAGGTGATTCCCAAATGGAAATCTACCCTCAAGATTGGAGCTTCCAATCTTACCAACAACATGGTCTTTCAGGTGTATGGCGGTCCCCGAATCGGAAGAATGGCCTATGTGAGCCTGACCTTTGAACCCTGAAATCTGCAATAATTTCTAAAAAATCCCTAAATTCGCAACCAACTAACCTTTTCAATACATGAAAAAACTATTACTTTCCGCTTCCACCTTGCTTTTGGCTGTAGCTTCATTTGCGCAGATTAAGTACGTGGATCCCATTTATGCAGAAAACACCGTTCAGGTAACCAAGAACGTGCAGTATGCAACCCACATTTCCATTCTACCTGTGCTTTCAGGTGGCAGTCCTGCCCCTCAGGCCATGACCATGGACATCTACAGTTCAACTGGAAACACCGATGCAAAGAAGCCTCTGGTAATTTTCCTGCATACTGGAAACTTCCTGCCCCGCTATGTAAACAACGGTACCACCGGTGCCCGTGATGACAGCGCTACCGTGGCTTTCTGCCAAAAACTCGCCCAGCGCGGTTATGTAGTTGCTTCCATGAGCTATCGTCTGGGATGGAACCCCAGCAGCCCTGACGAAAACGTGCGTCGCGAAACCATCATCAACGCTGCTTACCGCGGTGTTCAGGATTTGGCTGCCTGCGTTCGTTACTTCAAAAAAGACGCAAAAACCACCAACACATACGCTATTGATTCTACCAAGATTGCCGTAGGCGGTCAGGGAACCGGTGGGTATGTAACCCTGGCGTATGCCACCCTGGATCGCCAGGCTGAAATCCGTCTGGAGAAATTTTACAACGTGAACGCTAAGCGCTGGATGGTACAGGACAGTGCTCTCATGGGTGACCGTCTGGGCTTTAGAATCCCCGGAACTACCGGCGCTGCGGTAATTGAAAACCACAAAGGCTATACTTCTGATGTGGCCATTGCCTTCAACATCGGTGGTGCATTGGGAGACAGCAGCTGGCTGGAAAAAGGCAGTCTGCCCATCATCAGTGTTCACGGTATTCAGGATCCTTTCGCACCCTACAAACTCGGTGTAGTAAGCGTTCCCGGAACCAATCCTCCCTTGAACGTAATTGACGTATCCGGTAGCTACGATGTAATGGAGCGCACCAACAAATTTGGAAACAACGCTTCCTACAAAGGTAAAGTGATGGATGTGTACACCATTGAAGCCAACAAACTCAACAAAGGTCTTGACGGTCTGTTCCCCATCGCTGGCGCTGCCAACGGTTCAGGACCTTATGAGTGGTGGGATACAGCCGCTATCAAAGCCCTGGGTATTCCCAATGCAGCAACTGTAATTGCCAATGGCAATGCAACCAATCCCCTCCACAAGATTCTTGGTAAATCTCGTGCCATTAAATACGTAGACAGCATCATGGGTTATGTGTCTCCCCGCCTGGCGGTGAGCATGGGTCTGGTTGCTTCTGTGGGTATGAGAGAGAATAACCTGAGCAGCAACGTAACCGTAGCGCCAAACCCCTCAAAAGGCAAGCTGTTGATCCACAACAACTGGACCAACCGCAGCCTGGTAAGCGCCGAGCTGGTTGACCTCAACGGCCGCAGCGTTCAGAAAATGAACCTGAGCCCCGTGCACAACGTGGTAAACCTGAATGCTCCTGCCGGTATTTACATGCTCCGCCTTCAGTTCAACGATGGTGTGGGTGTGCAGAAACTCATCATTGAATAATTAAAAACCAACTAAAATTGGAAAGGCCGCTGGAGACAGCGGCCTTTTTTTATATCGTAAATCACCCTGCCTTCGTCTGATTTCAATGAACAAAGTACCCGTAGTTATTGTTACTCCGTAACTTTGTACCGCGTGCCGAGATATTTGTTGTTACTGCTGTTTTTTGGGTTTTCTGCCTTGCAGGCCCAGCAAAAGTTTACCCTGAGTGGTTATGTTCGCGACAGTGCGTCATCTGAAAGCATCAGTGGTGCAGTTGTTGCCCTCAAGAATAGCAGTGTATCTGTTGCCACCAATTCGTATGGATTCTTTAGTATTACGCTGGAAACCGGAAACTATCCGATGGTAATTAAGGCACCGGGCTACGACGCATCTGAAATTTCGGTCAAACTGGATACCCATGTTGTTCTGAACATTAGCCTGCTAAAGCAAAGTGTTGGAATGGGTGAGGTAAGCATCCGTGCCAACCGCAATGACAATGTTCGGAAAATTGATATCAGCACACAAAGCATCAACAGCCAGACCATTAAGAAAATTCCTGCTTTTCTTGGTGAAGCCGATGTAATCAAAGCGGTTCAGCTCTTGCCCGGTGTTTCGACTGTAGGTGAAGGAGCCACCGGTTTTAATGTGCGGGGTGGTGGTATTGATCAGAATCTTATTCTTATGGATGAGGCGCCCATCTTTAATTCAGCCCACCTTTTTGGCTTCTTTAGCATCTTTAATCCCGATGGGGTAAAGGACGTGCAGCTGGTAAAAGGCGGTATTCCGGCGCAATATGGTGGACGTCTAAGCAGTACGCTGGATGTGCGCATGAAAGAGGGCAATAAAAAGCAGTTTCAAGCCAATGGCGGCGTAGGAACCATCTTCAGTCGTCTAACGCTGGAAGGCCCCATTGTGAAAAACAAAGCCAGTTTCATGGTGGCAGGTCGCCGCAGCTATATCGATGCTTTGGCTAAGCCCTTCCTGAAGAGCGATTTAAAAGGCAGTCAGTTCTATTTTTATGACCTCGCAGCAAAGGTCAATTATAGCCGTGGCCGAGACCATTACTATGTGAGTGCGTATTTTGGCGATGACGCCTTTAGCGCCCCAAACGCGTTTGGCGTGAAATGGGGCAACAGCACTGTTACCGCCCGCTGGAACCATGTATTCAATAAGAAGCTCTTTTCCAATTTTACATATTTCTACAGCCGATACCGCTACGATATCGAGTTTAAAAACAGGGATTTGACCTTTAACTGGAAAAGTTTTATTGTAAACAACAGCGCCAAGCTGGATTTTAACTATTACCTCACACCCAAACACCAGCTTACCTTTGGTTCACAAACTACCTATTATATATTTAAGCCGGGTTCAGCAGTGGCTAGCAGCAATAATGGCAGATTCAATTTCAGCCTGCCCGATAAATACGCACTTGAAAATGCTGTTTATGTAGGTGATGAATTCAATCCTTCGGGTAAATTCAGCTATCGCCTGGGTTTGCGGGTAAGCAGCTGGCACTATCTGGGCAAAGGGAAAGCCTATTACTACGACGATGCCGCTACCCCCAACGGCAGAAAGATATTGAACAACACCCGCGATTTCGGTGCAGGCGAAACCATTGCCTCCTACATCAACCCCGAGCCGCGTTTTGGGTTTAAATACCAGCTGAATAATGCCTCCAGTATAAAGGGCGGCTACAACCGCATGGTGCAAAACCTCCATCTCATCAGCAATACCTCTGCCAGTGTGCCTTTCGATGTGTGGCAGCCCACCACCAACAACATCAAGCCCGAAAAGGCCGACCAGTATACCATCGGTTATTTCCGCAATTTTGGCCCTTCGGGAAACGATTTTGAAGCCTCGTTTGAAACTTATTATAAAAGTCTGCAGAATCAGGTGGATTATGTAGATGGCGCCGATCTGCTACTCAATGAATTGCTGGAAGGCGAATTGCTGAATGGTGTTGGGAGGGCCTATGGCGCCGAGTTTTACATACGCAAATCATCCGGAAACCTTACGGGATGGATTTCCTACACCCTTAGCCGCAGCGAAAGACAGGTTAAAGGTATCAACAACGATGACTGGTTCCCCATGCGTTTTGACCGGATGCACAACCTGTATGTGGTGCTGCAATACAAGCTCAGCGAAAAATGGGACGCATCTGCCAATTTTGTTTACAGTTCCGGAACGCCCACCACCTTTTACAGCAACCAGTATAATGTGCAGGGCTACATCGTTCCCGATATCGGTTCCAATGCCCGCAACAACGTGCGCAATCCCGATTATCACCGTTTGGATGTAAGTGTTACCTACACCAAGCGCAAAACAAAAAGATATGAGAAAAGCTGGGTGTTCAGCGTCTACAATGCTTATAATCGACGCAATCCTTTCTCTATCTATTTTGCTACAAATTATCAGGCGCAGAACATAAATCAGGCAATACGCTATAGTGTTATCGGCAGTTTTGTGCCGGCAGTTTCATATAATTTTAAATGGAATTAACGATGAGAAAGATTTGGAAATGGATACTTCCGGTGTTGGGCGCCATGGTCTTTACGGCCTGCGAGGACCCGATTGACGTTGATGTGAAAGCCGGAGAGCCCAAGCTGGTGATAGATGCCTTTGTGAATAACCTGGATGTTTCCCAGCGCATTCGTCTCACCCGCAGCATTCCCTACTTTACCAAACCCGGCAGCGAACCGCCTGTGAGTGGCGCTACGGTGGTGCTGATCGATACTACTGATTTCACGAATCCAAAACTCTTTTTATTTGCTGATAGCGGCAACGGCAACTATATCTGGAAACCCAATCCCATAACCGGGGATACCTTTACCGTGGGCCGTACCTATGCCCTGGTGGTCATTGAAGGGGGCGATACCCTCATCGGGTTTTCCAAAATGAACCCGACTGCCAAAATTGACAGCCTCTTTGTGGTGAATGAAACTGGAGAAAATGCGGGATTTGTACCCGGTAAATACGTGGAACTCGCTGCTAATGACCTACCTGGCACGGGCAATACCTACTGGATTAAAACCTGGTACAACGATACGTTCCGCAACGGCATTTTTGATATGAACCTGGCCTACGATCAGGCAGGAAGCCCCAATTCATCGCAGGATGGAGGCATTTTTATCTGGCCCATCCGTTACGGCGCTATCAATGATTTTTCCAAACCCTACAGTATCGGTGATAAAGTGCGCGTGGAAATTCACAGCATAACACCGGAAACCTTTTACTGGCTAACGCTTATTCGCAATGAAAATCAGAATGGTGGCCTTTTCGCCACACCGCCCAGCAATATTGGAACGAATATGTTTTCGCTCAATCCTGCTAAAAAGCGGGGGCTGGCAGGATTTTTCTGTATGAGCGCTGTCAGCAGGGCCGTAATCACGGTCAAGTAATTTTGAAAATTACGTTTTTTTTGCGTATATTCGTTTTATACGCTGCATGAGCCGAACCCGCAAATACCTGCCCGAGTGGGTAAAGGAAGGGATCATTTCCTCCGAACAACAGTTTCAAATTGAGCAATGGCTGGATGCCCGTCAGGGAAGACTTCCCGGCATGATTTTCTGGATTTCATTGCTGGCAGGTGTGCTGGTAGCTTTGGGTGTCATGCTCATCATCGGGCACAACTGGGATAATTTGCCACACCCAGTTCGGATGGTTCTTTCCATGATGCCCGCCATTGCCGGAACCGGCCTCATGCTGTTTGCGGCCCTTAGGCGCTACGAAAATTTAACATGGATGGAGTTGGGTTCACTTCTGCAGATGATAGGCCTGGGCGCTTCCATTGCGCTTGTATCGCAGGTTTACCATGTGAATGGTTCCATGGAATCTTATTTGTTTGCATGGCTGCTGGTATTCACACCCACGCAGATATTATTGTCAGGCAGGCTGTCGCTGACGTTTTACCTGATTTTGAGTACCTGGTTTATTTGTTCCGCCGGCTATAATTACGCTCCCGATGTGCGGCCCATGCACGTAGGCTGGATGCTAACGGTGATATTTTATTCTATTCGCAATCTCTATCATTCAAACAGTTCAACATTATTTCTGGTCAGATTCACCTGGATATTCCCACCCTGTTTTGCATTGGGATTTGGAACCCTCGGTTTTCATGGCACAGACCCCGAACTGATGTTCCTTGCCTACGCCGCGCTGATGGGCTGGTTTATTGTGGCAGGTGAATATGTGAAGCGTGCTGATGATCGCTTCATAAATAACGGACTAAGGTTTTTTGGCAGGCTGGGGCTGATGGTTTTATTTACAATCTTCAGTTATAAATTTTGGTGGGAAAAGGTGCTTCACGAAGATTTGCCCCACGGCAAAACCGCCTTTTTGATATCGCCAGAGTTTTGGGTAGGAATAGCATTGTTGGTGTGTTTGCTTCTTTATCCGTTAATGCGGGTAGATCGGGGAGCAGGGTTGAGAAAAAATCCGGAAATCCCGGCTGTTTTGGTTTTTGGCATCGCTTTTTTTCTGCTGGGCAAATTTGCACCGCTAGCCGGCATGATACTCACCAATCTGATGATGCTGGGTCTGGGATTGTATTACCTGCAAAAAGGCATTTCCGAAAAATCGTTGTTGTGGCTCAATTATGGCTTGCTGTGGCTTGCTGTGCTACTCATTTGTCGCTTCAGCGACATGAGTCAGGGTTACATGGCAAGGGGTTTGTTCTTCATTGGCGTAGGCATGTTATTGTTCCTTGTAAACATGATTGTCATCCGCAAACAGGGAAAGGAGCAGGGCCATGTGGGCTAAGCGTTTGCTTTGGGCAGTAGCAATCCTGCAGCTTTTATTTCTGGGGAGTTTGCTGCTGGATTACGAAAAGACAAAAAATGAAGGTACCCTGTTCCGACTGGAACTCCAGGCCTATGACCCTTACGATATGTTTAGGGGGAATTATATAGCACTACAATTCAAAGAAGACCGTGTTAAAGTGCAGCCGCGGTTTCAACCTCGCTGGGATGAGAAGTTTTATGTAAAACTCGCTAAAGACCCCAAAACCGGTTTCGACCGTCCGGTGAAGGTTTTTCAGCAGTTTCCCGGTGGTGATGACTGGGTGGAGGTGCGCAATTCGGGCGGTTCTGTAATTGACGGAGCCGATACCACGTTGTTGATTTCCTTTATGCAAGACCGGTTTTTCATGAATGAAGACAGGGTTAAAAAAGCCGATCAGGTTTTGCGCAAAGCAACAGGAGACAGCACCAGGCGCTGCTGGGCAGAAATGCGGGTTAGGAACGGAACAGCAATCCTAACAGATGTAAAGATTGACGGAAAATCGCTGAAGGACTGACTTTATTTAGTTGACAGTGTAAAGTTAAAGTTTAGAGTTAGAAGTTAAGAGTCGGGAGTTTTTATGCCCCTTTGTGCGGCTAAACCAACTTCACTTTTCCCACTGGTCGGTCTTTATGCATGGCTTGTGGCATGGGCCAGCCCGACAAGGCTTAACAGTTCAGATTTCCCTCTGTGCAACTCAGTGCAACTCTGAGAAACTCTGTGGTTGTGTATTTCGGGAGCATTTTCTAGCTGGTTATTCCTTACACCGAGCATGAGTAAAGGCGAGACCAAACAGGCGAGTCGCGATTTTGGGCTTATCCGGCCCCCTCTCTGAGAGGGGTAAATGCGCAATACATATTGAAAGTGCTCACCAACCGGGGTGTGTTGTGCGGTGGCAAGTGCAGGTGTTTGCAATGGAGAACATAAACACACCCCAGATTTTGACACGGATTTAGTTTACCTCACAATTACCCCTCTTCAGAGGGGACCGTGGGTGGAAGCGGTTTTGCGTGTTTTGCAGTAGCATGCGATGCTGCCCGCACCGGTATTTACTTGCTCATTTTCAGCAGCAGCGCATTCAGGCTGTTAATCTGTTCCTTCAGATCTTCGATGCGTTTTTCATAGACCGCACGCTCGCTGTCTGCCAGTCCTTGCAAGTACATCACTGTGCCGGCATTGCCGCCCTGCTGGTTGTAGTTTTGTTGTATATACATATCCTCTTCGCCTGCCAGGGTATTGAAAGGTACGCCCAGTATGGCGGATAACTCCCTGAGCCTTCCCACGGTTATATTATCCGGATTTTTCTCCATGCGGGAGTAGGCTTGCTGACTCAGGTTGAGCTTGGATGCCACATACTCCTGTGAAAGATTGCTGCTTTCCCGAACCATTTTTAACTTATTGCGAACGTCTTTGTAATTGCTGCTTTCAGCAGTGGTTTTGTGTTCAAACATTGTGTAAAGTTAAGCAATTTATTACTCGTAAAACAAGTTAAATACCCAAATAAGTGGTAATACTAAAATAACATGTGTTAAATACTGGTTTGAGTAATAAAAACCCAAAACGTATGATTTTTTTCACCTCCTGAAATCAGTTTTTCCTGCAGTTCGGTCATTCTGCCGGGCCTTAGGAAAGGCGAGACCGGCCAGGTTTAACAGTTGAGGTTTTCCTCTGCGCAACTCAGTGTAACTCTGAGAAACTCTGTGTCTGTGTATTTCGGGAGCATTTTCCAGCTGGTTATTCCTTGCACCTGGCATGAGTAAAGGCGAGCCCGACAAGGCTTAGTAGTTTAAGTTTTCCTCTGTGCAACTCAGCGCAATGTTATGTCGAGGCCACCTTAGCGTGACAGCGGCCTTGACCCATTCGACATGCTCAGGGTGACAAGGCCTAAATCCCCGCCACTTTATCGCCCCAAAAACCGTAATTTTGCGGTGAAATCATGTTTGACCACGACCTGAATGAGCAACAGCTGGTGCGCCGGCAAAAAATGGCGCAGCTCCGCGAGCTGGGCATTGACCCCTTTCCGCCCGAGGCCTTTGAAATATCTCACTACGCCGCAGATATCAAGGCACAATACCCCGAAAACACCGAAGGATTTAAGCATGTTCGCCTGGCAGGCAGAATGATGAGCCAGCGCATTATGGGTAAGGCCGCTTTCGCCAACCTGCAGGACAGCACAGGCCGCATACAGATCTATGTGAACCGCGATGAGATTTGCCCCGGTGAAGACAAAACCCTGTACAACGAAGTATTTAAAAAACTACTGGACATCGGCGATATCATTGGTGTGGAAGGACATGTATTTACTACCCAAACCGGCGAAACCAGTGTGCATGTAACTTCTTTGCAGTTGCTCTCCAAGTGCCTGAACCCGCTGCCCCTGCCCAAACAGGATGCGGATGGCAATGTATATGACGCCTTCACCGACCCCGAAGCCCGCTACCGCATGCGCTACGTGGATCTGGTGGTGAATCCCGGTGTGAAAGATATTTTCATCAAACGCAGCAAGGTGGTGCAAAGCCTGCGCGAAACTTTCAACAGCAAAGGCTATCTGGAGGTAGAAACCCCCATTTTACAGCCCATTCACGGCGGTGCTGCTGCAAGGCCGTTTGTTACCCACCACAACGCACTCGATGTGCAGCTTTACCTGCGTATTGCCAATGAATTGTACCTCAAACGCCTTATTGTAGGTGGTTTTGACGGCGTATACGAATTTGCCAAAAACTTCCGCAACGAAGGCATTGACCGCACCCACAATCCGGAATTTACCGGCCTGGAAATCTATGTGGCCTACAAGGATTATTTCTGGATGATGGAATTTGTGGAGGAGATGCTCGAGAAATGCGCTATGGATGTGAATGGCACCACCGAATGCAAGGTAGGCGATAATAACATCAGCTTCAAAGCGCCTTTCCGCCGATTGAGCATGTTTGATGCCATCCGCGAATACGGAAAGATGGATGTGGAGGGTAAGAGCGAAGCAGAATTGCGTGAAATGGCCAAAAAATGCAGTGTGGAAGTAACGCCTCAGATGGGAAGTGCCAAGCTGATAGATGAGATTTTTGGTGCCACCACCGAAAAACACCTGGTGCAGCCCACCTACATCACGGACTATCCCGTAGAAATGAGCCCGCTGACCAAAAAGCACCGCAGCAAACCCGGTCTGGTAGAACGTTTCGAGTTATATGTAAATGGTAAGGAAATCGCGAATGCCTATACGGAACTCAACGACCCCATTGACCAGAAAGAGCGCTTTGAAGAACAGCTGAAACTGGCTGAGCGCGGTGATGATGAGGCCATGAGCATGGACTTGGATTTTATCCGCTCACTGGAATACGCCATGCCGCCCACCAGCGGACTGGGTGTGGGTATTGATCGTTTGACCATGATGCTTACCAACCAGCAAAGCATTCAGGAAGTGCTGTTTTTCCCCCAGATGCGCCCCGAGAAATTTCAGGATTAACCATGCTGGAAATCCGGGAAGACGAACTGAAGGTGATGAACTGCCTGCTCCACCCCGAGAGCATCGAAACGGTGGTTGCAGAAACCAAATTTCATCCCAAAGTAGCCCTGGATATTGTGCGCACGCTGGTGCATTACCGCTATGTGAAAGCGCAGGATGTGACCGGCAAATCCCTGACCATGTTTTCCCCCGATAAACTGGCTCTGGTAAGATTTGTGCTAACGGCGAAGGGTTTGAAGGAGATTGCGCCGCCCAGTGCGTAGCAGCCAGATATTCAGATATTATAACTAAACCACCGCTTTCCCCCTGAGGGTAGTTGTGCTGGCACTTTCAACCAGAACCTTTACCAAATCGCCTTTTTGATAGTGTTCTTTCGGGAAAACGGTTACCACATTCTGGTCGTTCCTGCCCATCCATTCTTCGGTGCTGCGCTTACTTTCGGCTTCAACCAACACTTCTACTACCTTACCAATATATTCCTGGTTTTTGGCTTTGGAAACCTCGTTTTGCAAGGCAATAATTTCCTGCAGCCTTCGGCCTTTCACGTCTTCATGCACATCGTCGGTGAGCTTTTTGGCAGCAGGAGTTCCGGGTCTTTCGCTGTACTTGTACATGTAGCTGAAATCAAAGCGTGACCACGCCATCAGGCTGAGTGTATCTTTATGTTCTTCCTCTGTTTCGGTGCAAAATCCGGCGATAATATCGCAGCTGATGCCACAGTCTGGGAGAATATTGCGGATCATGCTCACCTTATCCATGTACCATTCGCGGGTGTAGTTTCGGTTCATCACTTCCAGCACCCTCGAGTTGCCGCTCTGGGCAGGCAAATGGATGTAGTTGCACACATTTTTGTATTTCGCCATGGTGTGCACCACCTTTTCCGTGATATCGCGGGGATGGCTGGTGCTGTAGCGGATGCGCAGTTCGGGTACCGCCAGGGCTGTCATTTCCAGCAAATCGGCAAAATCTACGGAACTTGCTTTTTCCTCTTCTGTAAGGTTCTTAAACTCTTTTTTGGGACCACCGCCAAACCACAGGTAGCTGTCTACATTCTGGCCAAGCAGGGTAATTTCCTTGTAACCGGCTGCTGCAAGTTCCCTGGCTTCCCGCAGGATGCTCTCCGGATCCCGGCTTCTTTCACGGCCACGTGTGAATGGCACTACACAGAAACTGCACATGTTATCGCAGCCGCGCATGATGCTTATGAAGGCCGTAACTCCGTTGCTGTTCAGCCTTACAGGATTTAAATCACCATAGGTTTCTTCGCGGCTCAGCAGCACGTTGATGGCTCTTCCGCCTTCGTCCACTTCGGCCACGAGTTTGGGAAGCTCTCTGTAGCTATCGGGTCCTGCAACCACATCCACCAGTTTTTCTTCTTCCAGCAGCTTGTCTTTCAGGCGCTCGGCCATACAGCCCAGCACGCCAATAATTAAATCGCGGTTTTGTTTTTTATTGGAACGGAGGTGCTTAAGTCTTTCGCGAATGCGTTGTTCGGCGTTGTCGCGGATGGCACAGGTATTTAGAAAAATTACATCGGCCTCAAACTCATCCTGCGTGGTGGCAAAGCCATGTTCACCCATAATGGAGGCAATGATTTCGCTGTCGCTGAAATTCATGGCACAGCCATAACTTTCAATGTAAAGTTTTCTTTCGGCGGTTTGTACGGCAGTTTCGGTCACGGAGTTGCAAATTTAGTGAATAGATAGGTAGCATGCTTGTATACATGTACCGATATTCCAACGTTTTGTCTTAAACTTGCAGTGCTTTGAAAAGAGTATTCTACGGCTTACTTGCTTTTATACCTTCTTTGTTGTGGGCACAGGCCAATGACGAAAAAGGGCAGTTCAGCGGAAATCTTCTGTTGAATTATCAAAAGTTCCTTCGCGATGATAAAATTGGTGCCAGTACCAAGGTGTACCAGGAAAACAGTGCCAGTGTAGATGCGTGGCTGTTCATGAATTACCGTATCCGCGGCTACAGTTTTACCATGCGTTACGATGCCCTGAACAATTCACCGTTACTCAATCCCCAGGGTTCGCATACCGCCCATGGAATTGGATTCTGGCAGGCATCCAAACAAATTGATAAACTCAACATCACGGCCGGTTCTTTTTACGATCAGCTGGGTTCCGGTATTTTGTTCCGCGCCTATGAGCAAAGGCAAATAGGTATTGACTATGCCATACAAGGGGTAAAACTTGAATATGCTTTTAATGACAACTGGAAACTGAAAGGATTTGGCGGAAACCAGAAAGGCTATCTGGATAACCGCTTTGGCTACAGCAAACAGGTAGTGGCAGGAGCCAATCTGGAGGGAAATATAAACCTGGGAAAAGATGGAAAACTGGGTACACTGCAGGTTGGTACCAGCGCGCTGAACCGCACCCTTGACCGTGGAACCATGGACGGCTTGGTGGCAGAAATCAATACCTACGACATCAGCAGGCGATTCATCCCCAAATACAACGTGTATGGTTTCAACGGTTACTTTACCTATACCCTCGGAAACCTCACCTGGAATGCAGAGTACAACTATAAAACACCCGAAGCCATCAGGGATTTGGGCAACAAACTGTTTTTGTCTGACGGGAAGGTAATCTACACCTCACTTAGCTGGGGTAAAAGCGGAATGAAATGGGGAAAACACAAAGCCAGTATCGGGTTGAATGTTCAGGCCCGCCACGTAGAGAATTTTCCTTTGAGAATTACCCCAAACGAGCAATTGCTAAATGGCATTCTTTCCTATTTGCCTTCCATGACAAGGCAAAATACCTACAGGCTGCTTGCCAGGTATAACGCGCCTGCCCAGGAACTGGGGGAAAACGGCATTCAGGGCGAACTCGATATTAAACCCCGCAAAGGCACACAGATTACGCTTAACGGAAGTTACGTTCAATCCCTGAAGAGCAATGGCAAAAGCAACCGTGAAATTGTTTTGTTTCGAGAATATTATGGAGAAGTAATTCAAACACTTAACAAGAATACCAAGCTGAAACTGGGTATGCAAAGCATACGCTACAACCAGGCCAGGTATGAACAGGAAACCGGTTATGATGATGTGTTTACCCTGACTCCCTTTGGTGAATTAACGCTCAAACTTCCCAAACACCGCAGCCTGCGCATTGAGGCCCAATACCTGCATACCGAAAAAGACCAGGGCTCTTTTGCCAATTTAGTAGCCGAACTTTATCTCAATCCGATATGGTATGTGGGAGCCGGGAATATGGTTAACATTGATCCGCATCGGTATTCCAACATGGTCATCGCCAATCAGGTACTGCATTATCCCATGATTTACATGGGCTATACCAAAGGAAACAGTGTATATACTATCGGGTATCTCAAGCAACAGCAGGGCGTGAACTGCTCGGGTGGTATATGCCGACTGGAGCCCGCCTTCAGTGGTGTGCGCTTTACGGTAAGTTCAAACTTCTAACTTAAATATCCCACACCCGTGTGCGACCCTCTTGCTGGTAGCGGCGGATGTTGAGCCAGAATGCGGCTATCAGATAAAAAATGACGGGAGAGCCCAGGGTAAGACAAGAAGTATAGATAAAGTATAAGCGGATTCTTCCGGTTGAAATGCCGAGTTTTTCGCCCAGGGCTTCACACACCCCAAAAGCACTTTTTTCTATGGCATATTTTATCCAGCTCATGTTTCAAAAATACAGCAAATTTTTATATTGATGTATAGCAATGGAGTGCTGGATGATTTCCGGCAACCGGCCCGGTGATTTAAGCTTAAAACCACACGCACATGGCTGCGCTGACCATATCCAAATTATCGCGGTAGCCGCTGTCAAACGGGTAAATGGATACATTGTCGCTTCCGGTGAAAAAGCGGCGGTATTCAAGGCGCAGTAAGGCATTATTCTCTACCTTGCGGTTCAGACAAAACCCGAAACTGCCGGTCCGGTAGCCCTTTTCCGGCTGGTACAGTGGTGTTTGAAATATGTTGCTGCCATCATCAAACCATTCCACACGACCTGAAAGAGATGTCTTTGCGGTGAAACTATACTTCACCTGCACATTGACATTCCACCAGGTTTTGTAGCGAAAAATGCCATGATCGGGAGGCGGCATCAGGCTGTCAAACTTCCGATAGTTAGAATAGCGCTGACTTCCTGCATACACACATACAGAGGCATCCCATTTTTTGCCGAATTTACCAATCCAGTAAATATCTGTGAAAAAGCGGGTATCGAATTGCGGCTGTGCTTTGCTCTTTTCGTTGCCTATGTAGGTATTCCAGTTGATAAGGTGGTTTTTGCCCACCTGCCACTCCAGCTGGGTTCCCAGGGCGAGCTGCTCATTGTTATCCTGAATTTGCTGCCAGCCATTGATGAGATAGGTATAAAAACGGATGTTTTTGCGCAAAGGCAATCCTAGTTTCATACCACTGAGGTAGTAGGGTGAATTCTCTGCCGACAATGACCTTGTATACATAATCTGGTCTTTGCTCACTGGGGTTTCATTGGTATACGGCGATCCCAGAATGCCTGCATCCAGCCACACATCATGCTTTTGGGAAATTCTTACGCCTACACTGGCTTCCAGCAGGTTTTTCAGCGTGCCGGGCTCGTTGGCCAGGTTGGCATTCATGTAGGTACCAAAAGCCGGCACCAGCCGCGCCCGTATTCCTGCCGTTTGATAGCGGATATCCAGCATGGCAAGGTTTACGGCAAACGTGTTGTTTTGAGCAGATGAAACCATATAGGGCAATGTATTTCCTGCCCCGCTGCTGTTGGCGTACACATCCACACAGGCTCCCAGGGTAATTTTACCCAAACGTTCGCCCCCGGTTGTATCCACAAAACCCGTGTTGACTACCTGTGCCTTTGAGGTAAGGCCAATCAGGCATGTTGCTAATAATACGCGAAATTTCACCGTGCTATAGACCTACACAAATCTTGGATCTGCTTCCATTACGTGTCCGCAGGTTTTGCAGGTACGCAATTCTTCGGAGCCGTAATAATGCTTGAAATGGGGGAGAAAATCGGTTTCTATGTTTTGCAGTTCAAAATAGGTTTCGTGCAGTTTGGTATTGCATTTGTCGCAAAACCAGAGTAGCCCATCCTTGTAGCCTTTGTTCTCGCGCACGCGCTCTATCACCAGGCCCACACCACCGGCCATGCGCCCGGGACTGTGAGGCACACCGGCAGGATGCAGATACATATCACCGGCCTTGAGCGGTACTTCCACGCATTTTCCATCCACCTGAATTTTGATAAGAGCTTCGCCTTCCAGCTGGTAAAAAAGCTCTTCGGTTTCGTTGTAGTGGTAGTCTTTGCGGGCATTGGGACCTCCCACAATCATCACGATGTAGTCGGTGCCTTCGGGGTAGAGGTTTTTGTTGGCCACCGGGGGTTTCAGCAGGTGCTTATTCTCCTCAATCCACTGGTTCAGGTTAAAAGGCATGCGTATGTTCATGGTATTGCAAACTTACCCGATTTATTTGGAAAATTCGGTACTTTTTCGTATATTGATGTTAGCTGGCTTTCTGCGCCAGAATCACCGCATGCGCCATGGGCTGCATCTTTCCGGCAATGATGCGGTCCGGCTCTGCTTCGGTTTCGGTGGTGATTTTTACAAAACCATGTTTAGCCAGCAAACTTTCCATTTCATCGGTTTCATACAGCGTAAAACCAAATTGGGTAAAGGGAATGCCCTGCATATAGGTTTTATGTCGGTATCCTAACACAAGCAGACCGCCGGGTTTTAGGACCCGCAGTATTTCGGCGAGTTCACGCCCGGGGTTTTCCCAGAAATACACCACATTGATGCCAAAAACAACATCGAACACATTGCTTTCAAACGGCATTCGAGCCACTTCGCCCAACAGAAAATTGGCTCCGGGTATGTTTTTGGAGGTAGCCATTTTCACCATCTCATCCGAGAAATCGATGCCGGTGTAATGCATCTTTTCATGCTGCTGATGCACCATTTCCGGCACAATGCCTTCACCAAATCCCAGCTCAAGCAGCTGTTTTTCCTTTGCGGTAGAGAGCAGTTTCACAACATGGTCATAAAGCGCCCGGTTCAAGTCGCGCATGTAGGCAGCGATGGCTTCTGCGCCCTCTCCGTGGGGTTTTCGCAGCTGTGCGGCTTGTTGTTCGGGAGAGAAGGGGTGCATTCGTATTAGTTATAAAACTGAAAACTAATCCAACGCAAATACAATTTTAAGTTTACTGTTTAATTCTGATATCTCTGATTGCGTCAGTTTACCAATAAGGCCCGGCACCAAATCTTTATCTATTGTTGCAATTTTAGCTACACGAATAAGAGAGTCTTTCTTTATTCCGTTAGATTCAGTGGGTTTTATAATAATATCAGTCAATTCCTGCCATTCCAGCTGTGTAGTAATGAAAGTAACGGTTACATCGTGGTCTGTCTCTGCCAAAATAACTGCAGGTCTTAATTTATTTCCACTAAAATCAGTAAATGGAAATTTAACCAGGATTATATCTCCCTTAGCCACTGTATTTTTGCTTTATATCACTTTCAGAATACAGATCTTCTTCGGTAGATAAAAAATCAAAGGTTTGACCTTCATTTACCATATGTTGAATACTCTCAGACAAAAGATAATTCTCATATTTTTTGCTAATAAATTCAGCAAAATCTGATATTTCCATAGCCTTATCTGTGGGCAGTTTATTGATAGCCTGAATGGTCTTCTCAATGATGTGTTTTTTTGTCATAAAATCAATATCAAATATAATTAATTAACAATAGTATTTCAAGTTATTACTAAAACAAAAGCGTTTCTGTTATACCCTCAACTTCAGCAGCAACTCTGTCAGTGCCTTTTTCAGCGCATCCACATTGTCTTTGCCGGTAGCAGAGATGAACACCGCAGGTGCATTTTCCTTGGCAATCCAGCTTTTTTCAAATTGCGTGGCGGTAAGGCCGGTTTGTCCCACATAAAAATCATCGGGTGCGCCACGGAAAGCATCAATTTTATTGAAAACTACCAGCTCAGGTTTATTGCCCGCACCAATGGCCAATAGGGTTTCCTTTACCGAGCGCATCTGCTCCTCAAAATGCGGACTGCTGATATCAACCACATGCACCAGCAGATCAGCCTCGAGTGCCTCTGCAAGGGTGCTTTTGAAGCTTTCTACCAGCTGTGTCGGCAGCTTGCGTATAAACCCCACCGTATCGCTTAGCAGTATGGGCATGGTTTTCAGTTCATCGGTAGGGTGTGGCAATACAATTTTCCGTACGGTAGCATCCAGCGTGGCAAACAACTTATTTTCCACCAGCACATCGGCTTTGCTCAGCAGGTTCATGATGGTGCTTTTGCCGACATTGGTATAACCCACCAGGGCCACACGGTACATGCCTTCGCGCGATGCACGCTGCGTGCGCGATGTTTTTTCAATGTGTGCCAGCCTTTCCTTCAGCACACTGATTTTATTGCGCAAGGCACGACGATCGGTTTCGATTTCGGTTTCACCGGGTCCCCTCAGCCCGATACCCCCTTTTTGACGGCTTAGGTGCGTCCACATGCGAGTAAGGCGGGGCAGGAGAAATACGCTCTGGGCAAGCTCCACCTGTATTTTGGCCTGAGCTGTTTTGGC
>CANHQZ010000037.1 GCA_947463125.1 Flavobacteriales bacterium
GAGAACATTGAAAAAATTCAAAAGTGCAACAAAATTGATATATAATATCTTGATTTTCAATAGATTTATTCTACATTTATTATAGATAAGAACCATACCTTCCGTTACCATGTCCGTTTATACGACCCCTCCGCGGTCGGGATGCTGCATTAATCAACGGAATAGGCACCCCATAGCAGCAAAAAAAGCCCCGTTTCCGGGGCTTTTGGGTATTATTAAAAAGTGTTGAGATTTACATAATCAGCATGGCATCGCCGTAGCAAAGGAAACGGTATTTCTCTTTGATGGCTTCCTGATACACGTGCGTCATAAATTCATGGCTGGTGTAGGCACAGGCCATCATGTATAAGGGGCTTTCGGGCTGATGCAGGTTGGTAATAAATGCGTTAGCCACACTGAAATCGTGGGGAGGGAAAATGAATTTGTCCGACCAGCCCGCTCCGGGATTTAGGGTTTTGGTAGAACTCACGCTGCTTTCCATGGCACGCATTACAGAGCCACCCACGGCCACCACGCGTCGGCGCTTTTCAATGGATTCATTCACAATATCGCAGGCCGTCTGGTCTATGCTGTAGAACTCACTGTCCATTTTATGTTTGGTGAGGTCTTCTACTTCTACTTCGCGGAATGCACCCAAACCAAGGTGCAGGGTTATCTCTGCAAACTTGATACCCTTGATATCCAGACGCATCAACAACTCACGGGTGAGGTGTAACTGCGCGGCAGGTGCAGCAACGGCGCCCACATGCTTGGCAAACTGGCTCTGATACCAAAGTTCATCCTCCTGTTTTACCGGGCGGGTGATGTATTTGGGAATGGGCGTTTCACCCAGTTTTTTGATAACACGGCCAAAGGCTTCATCATCACCGTCAAACAAGAAACGGATGGTACGGCCGCGGGAAGTAGTGTTGTCCACCACTTCGGCTACCAGGTCGTCATCGCCGAAATACAGTTTGTTTCCTACGCGTATTTTGCGGGCCGGATCTACCAGCACATCCCACAAACGGAAATCGTGGTTGAGCTCGCGCAACAGGAATACTTCAATCTGTGCACCGGTCTTTTCTTTTTGTCCGTACATGCGGGCAGTAAACACCTTGGTGTTGTTTACCACAAACGTGTCGTCTTCGTCAAAAATATCCAGCACATCATGAAACATTTTGTGCTCAATGGTCTTTTCCTTGCGATTTACCACCAACAGGCGGCTTTCGTGACGGGTTTTAAGGGGTTCCTGGGCTATCAGCTCTTCAGGAAGTTCGAATTTAAATTGGCTTAATTTCATGCGGTTGCAGTGCGCCCGTGATTAATTAAAACGCGAATGTAATATAATATGAAAGGAAAGTCAAGGAAATACGTCGAAACCCTTACCTATAAAGGGTTTTAAAGTCTGTTATCCTGAAAAATACCGGCTATTACCTGCTGAATTTCGGAGAAACCACCAGGTCTTTGGTACCGTGGGAATAATCGTAAAATCCACGCCCGGTTTTAACGCCCAAATCGCCTGCCGTTACCATATTTACCAGCAAATTGGAGGGTGCATATTTGGGATTTTTAAATCCGTCATGCAATACATGCAAAATGGCCAAACAAACATCCAGACCAATAAAATCTGCCAGCTGCAGGGGCCCCATGGGATGCGCCATACCCAGCTTCATGATGGTATCAATATCTGCTACACTTGCAATACCTTCCTCCAGTGAAAGTATAGCTTCATTGATCATGGGAATCAACACGCGGTTGGAAATAAAGCCTGGATAATCCTGCGTTACGGCGGGCACCTTGCCAATAGCTTTGGTCAGTTCCACAATGGTATTGAGGGTTTCTTTGTCTGTTTTGTAACCACCGATAATTTCCACCAGCTTCATCACGGGCACGGGGTTCATAAAGTGCATGCCTATTACCTTTTCGGGACGGCCTGTAACCGAACCGATTTTGGTGATGCTGATGGAAGAAGTGTTGGAAGCCAGTATGCAGCCGGGTTTGGCAAAATTGTCCAGCTGACGGAAAATATTCAGTTTGATTTCCAGGTTTTCGGTGGCCGCTTCCACAACCAGATCTGCGCCTTCTACCCCATCTGCAATGTTGGTGAAGGTTTTGATATTGCTTAGGGTCGCTGATTTTTTTCCTTCATCAATAGCCCCCTTGGCTATCTGCCTGTCAAGGTTTTTGGTGATGGTAGCCAGGGCCTTTTCAAGTATTTCGGGTTTAACGTCAATCAAAGAAACCTGATAGCCGTTCTGAGCGAACACGTGCACGATGCCATTTCCCATGGTACCGCCGCCGATTACTGCAATTTGCTTCATAAGTTGCGGCAAAAATAACCTTTTAAGCCCGAATTTCTACTTTAGTGCCTTAGCAATACCTTTGTGGCATGGTTCAGTTCCCGACTTTGCTGCTGGCTTCCAAAAGCCCGCGCCGCCACCAGATTTTCCGTGAGGCGGGACTGCACTTTGAGGTAGTGAATATCGAAGCGGAGGAAGATTTTCCGGATTATTTGCAGCGCGAACAGGTGTGTGAATTTTTGGCATCACACAAAGCCGCGCATTTTACGGAACCCTTGCATGAAAAAATACTGGTAACGGCCGATACCATCGTTTGCCTGGGCAACAGGGTCATCAACAAGCCGGCTACAAAAGAAGAAGCCACAGAAATGCTGGCATCGCTGAGTGGCAGAACCCATGAGGTTTTTACGGGTGTGTGCATGCGCAACCACGAGCGGCAGCTTGTATTTCACGAACGAAGTGAAGTGGAGTTTTATCCGCTCACAGATCGAGAAATTGAATACTACATTGATCATTTCAAACCCTTTGACAAAGCCGGGGCTTACGGGGTTCAGGACTGGATGGGATACATGGGTGTAAAGCGCATCAACGGTTGTTTTTACAATGTGATGGGCTTCCCGATGTCGAGGTTTTACCGCGAATTACAGCAGTTTATACTGCAATCCTGAGCTTAGGGCTTTCGCAAAAGCTGCACGGTTCCCTTGTAATAATGATTGCGGCCTTTGTGGTCTTTTAATTCCATCAATACTACATATACCCCTTCCGGCACGGGTTCTCCGTTATAGGTGCCGTTCCAGGGCTTGCTGTCTCGGGTTTCATATATTTTTTCACCCCAGCGCGAATAGATTTTCATTGCATACCAGTTTATTCCCATTCCCTGGGGCCCAAATCCTTCGTTTAAGTTATTGCCATCGGGAGTGAACGCCGTGGGCACATGCTGTGTATACATGTAGTTAATGACAATCTGCTTGGTGAACGAGTCCTGGCAGCCATATTGGGTGGATGCGTACTGGGTGATGGAGAAAATTCCGCTGTCGGGCAAGGAGTGGGTAAAGTTTCTGTTGGTTGTTTTATAGCCGGTGCTAAACGTATACCAAACCTTGTCTGCACCCTGGCTTTTGTCGGTGAAGGTAATGTTGGGATTAACAATGGTCCCCTGATCGGGACTGTGCGTAAAGAAAGCCAGCGGCTTTGGATGCACTGTTGTGGCTTTAACTGTGGCATAATCGCAACCCGGGAGGGTGGATATCTGCAGGCGAGTATTGTAGTTGCCCGGCATTTTATATGTGTACACCGGATTGGACTGGGTTGATTTCACTCCATTGCCAAAATCCCAATTCCAGGCATTTATGGTCTGAATACTGTAGGACGAATCCTTGAAAATGCTTGGTTCTTCCAGACAAACATTGCTTACCGAATACCTGACCACAACCTTCTCTCCCACTGTGTAGGGTAAAGAAAGCGAATCCAAACAACCTTTATCCGAGGTGTGTTTCAATTTGGCCATGAACGTTCCGGGGGTGCTAAAAATGCGCCGTACCGGACTTCCGGTTGCCGTTTGCCCTGTGCTGAACGACCACTGCGGTACACCGGCGCTGCCCAGGGCGATGCCTGTTTGCGCAGTAAAGACGAGACTGTCATCCTTGCAAGGATTCACGGCGGTGAAATTTACCAGTGGCAGCGGGTGTACTGTTACTACAGCCACAGAATCCCGGACACAGCCTTTATCCGTAACAATGCGCATACGCAGATTGTACGTTCCATGCGCAGGGTATGTATAATTCAAACCAGAACCGTTTATGCTATCGCCGTTACCAACATACCAGCGGTATTGGAAGGGCGTGCCGGCTCCGCGATACGAGGTTGTTGATACCAGATTTTGCTTTAGGCAGTGATGATTCACTGCAAACACAGGCCATGCAGGGGCAAATACCCGAACATTTTGCAGGGTGCTATCCAGACAACCTTTATCAGAAACAGCTTTCAGCGATGCCGTATAAAGTCCCTGTTTCTCATATCCATGTGAGGGTGCCGTGGCTGTCGAAATGCTGCCATCGCCAAATTTCCAGTTGTAGGAAACAATATTCCCTTGCGGAACCGTTGTGGTGTTGGTAAATTTTGTCATCAAAGATTCGCATACAGAATCTGCGGAGAACGCAGGCCATGGCAATGGATAAACCCTCGCAGTGTCTGTCTTGGTATGCCTGCAACCGTGAATGGTTTCAATTGTCAATGCCACGGGATATTTGCCCCAGCCGGTGACCAACCGCTTCACCTGATTCTGGGCTGAGCTTCCCATCACACCCAAATTCCAGTTTCGGGATTTGAATGTATCTCCAAAAAGATTCGAATTGTCGGAAAACACGAAGGAATCACCCGAGCATACATTGGTAAAGGTAAATGCCGCCGCTGGCATAGGAAACACCCTGGCAATCTTTTGAAGGGTATCGGCACAACCATGGTTGCTGACAGCAGAAAGTGAAACTGTCCTTGTACCGGTATCTGTGTAGCGGTGTACCGGATTTTTTACGGTAGAGAATTGCCCGTTTCCAAAGTTCCAGCTCCATGCACCAATAGATCCGCTGTCTATGGTTGAAAGGTTTGTAAACCGACTTGAATCTCCGTTGCACACATACGGTACAGAAAAACTGATTTTGGGGAGTGCCTTCACATCCACAAGCCGGGTTAAGGTATCTCCGCAGCCTTTGGTGCTGTATAAACGCAAGGTCAGTGGCAGTTTTGAAAGTCCCTTCATATCCAGATTCACCACCTTAAGACCAAATGTATCAAACCCGGTTGCGCTCCAGAAACGCGATGCTATGCTGTCCCCGGCAATAATGCTGCTGTCGGAAATTTGCACTTTTCTTCCTGCGCAGGTAACAGGCCAGAAAAACCTTGCCACCGGATTGGGATTGACAGATAAACGCACGGTATCGGATTGTACGCAGCCAAATTTATCGGTAATGCGCAGGGTGTAACGGGTGCCCATTTTAGGTTTGGCAACTGGGATGGAAGCTGCAGTATCAGATAGCCCTGTGGCCGGTGACCAGCGCCAGCGGTAAGGTGGCAGTCCATTGCTAACGGTATTGGCAATTGGGTATGAGGCTCCTTCACAGATTTCAGCAGCCTTGGAAGCCATGTTTATCTGGGGCAATGGCCTTACAATCAGCCTTACCGTATCTCTGGAGCTGCAGGATCCGCGATTGGTAGTAAGCATAAATACCTGAGTATCAATTCTATTGATTAATACAGAGGGTGTGTAAATCGGATTTGACTTCGTCGCGCTGTCAATCAGATCCGTTCTGTTCCAGTTATACTGAAACCAATTGGATGCTATCGCGCCCATGCGCCAGGCAGCACCTGCGCAAATCACGGTATCTCTGCCCGCATTCGTTAGATGGGGCGGTGCAAAGAAAAATTGTCCAAACCTGCAGGCACAAGCACTGCTGTCAATCACAGCGAGCAACGCACAGCTCTGGCCTGCCCTGATGCGCAGCACTCTTGAAACCGAAATAACGGAATCTTTTTTCAGTGACTTTCGCAAGGTGTCTGCGCCCAGGCGCAGATCCCCCGGGCTCCATTTACCATTGCCATCATTATCAAAATGGTATCTAACAACAATAGGAAGTGCGCTGCTGGTAAACCTGCCGGTGTTTTTAATGGTATAATTGATTCTAACCTGTTCGGTATCTCCGCTGATCAGCCTGGTCGCAGTTCCGCCTGTAATAATCTGCAGGCTGCTTTTATCGGTGTAGGGCTGACCTATCACCGAGCCGGTAATTACCTTAATGTTGCAAATTTTGTTTTCCGGCACACATTCCATCTGCTTAGAAACAACAGTTCTAAAAAGCAGATCTGCAGGACCGCATGTGGTAGCGGATGAAACTGAAAACAGGCGTAGGTTGAATTCAGAAGAATCACCGGGCTGAATCCCGAACGGTATTTTCCACGACAGCAAGGTAGCTCCATTAAAATTCCTAACGGTTAGAGAATCCTTGTTAGGAGCATTACGAACACCAGCAAAGTAGGCAGGATCGCGGGTGATACCCGGCGGCAACAATAATTCCACCCAATCATTATTACCGGTAGCAACGGGTCCCAAAATCAAAAAGCGTATTTTGGCAATGGCGGGTTTTTCACAGGGCAAAATGGAATCCGTCCAGCTTTTTAACTGGGTAAAATAAGACCTTGTGATGCCTTTTATTTCCAATGGATTGGTGTATGCCGTATTGGCAGGAACGGGATCGCCACAGCGGATATTGGACAAAGCACGGGCATTGATAAAACTACCCGAAGCGTAATCGCAATTGGTTTTAACCCTGAATGTAATGACTGCTTTATTTCTGTTGGTATCACCAGTGCCGGGCAAACCCGAAGACAAGGAAGCCAATTTGCTCAAATCCCATTCGTAGGTGGTTCCTGTAAGCAACACCGGATTGGCCAACGATACCGCAGCTGTTTTGTGGGGATATCTGATTCGGTTACTGCCCGGAATCATTTCCATGCCAATAGGCAGGGTAATACGCGCCCTGAGCTGT
Source organism: Flavobacteriales bacterium (assembly GCA_947463125.1). Taxonomy (GTDB): domain Bacteria; phylum Bacteroidota; class Bacteroidia; order NS11-12g; family UBA955; genus RGEC01. Next base: position 6,818 of record CANHQZ010000037.1, read on the forward strand.
TGCGCGGTTACTGACTGAACATTATCAATGGTCAGTGTCATCCGGTTGGGATAACAGAGATCAAAATTGCTGATAGAATCAGCCAGTGTAAGATTCAGACGCGTATTCAGCGGCTCCAGAAACAACCGGGTTGATAAAACAGGACAGGCATTCAAATTTAAATTGGCAGGATATGCACGACAATCCCATCCTCCATAAAGCAAAAGACTATCCGGCGTACATCGGCTAAATACCGCACGAACCCGGAAACTTCGTGTCTGACCCGCGGCCAGGGATCCTGCCCTGTAAATATCGTTCACAGGCCTAATAAGGGTATCCCTTGTCCAGTCTCTTATCTGTACTATTTTAATATTGCTGTTGCTTTGTGCGGATAGCCAGATATTGTTTGCCGTGAATGTAGTGGAAGGATTGCTGTAGCGAACTTCCCATTCTACAGTGTCTTTGCTTCCGTATACAATGGGTATGGCAGGCTGAAATCCAAAATTGGGGGTATTGAGTGTAAAATAGTCCGGAGAATTCATCTGCTGTGAAGTCACCGTGTCAAAACCTGTACCCAGGGCTCCCCGCTTTTGATAAATAAACTCATAATGAATCGGATAGGGAATTCTGGGTGGCACTTCGCAGGATGGGAAAACCGTGTAGGAAAAAGTACCATGAAAACCATCATCGCTGTAATTGATTTTGCCTCCGGAATCCTTGTAGTATTTGGCGAAATCAAAAATATAGGAAGAGCCTTTTCTGAAAGGAATCGTATCCTTTCGTTCTGCGACCGTATTGTTCGTTCCGGCAGTTCGGTTTTGGATAAATGATGTCCTGTTCAGCCTGAGCGAAGGAGGCATCGTCAGCTTTAGTGAAACAGGCCTGCCCCAGTTTCGGTATTCAAACGGAAATATATTACCCCCACCGTAAGTACAACAGTTGCCTATTCCGAGATAAAAATTCTGGCTGAGCGTTAACTCGTTGCAGCTTGCATAATTCACATTATCAGTGCCCCAGTTATGGAAAATGTATCCATACAAAATACAGCTTCCTGAAAAGGTATCGCACTGATAGGACTGGGCCGGTGTAGGATTGTTGGCAGTTGCCAGATAATAACGATTGCTGAAATTCATCAGCTGTGAAGTCTGCCCACGGTTTTTATCAACCTTGTACCGCACAATCAGGCAAAGACTGTCATTCTGAATATAGCGGTAAGACGCGGACAGACAGCCCCATTTCCAAATGCTGTCAACCGTAAAATTGAAGTAAAATGTGGCGTTCGCACCCGATGTTACCTTTCTCCATTTAACAGAATTACAGCTGGTCGTAATCTTTACATTTCCTTTATACAGCTCAAGCGTGGCATCAACTACCGAAATAAAACTGCCATTCGTAACCACCGACTCTGCATAGCCGTAGCGCCAGTTGGTAATCCCCGCCGCGGGCATGGGTCTGCCCCGAAATACGGTGGTAAGGGTGTCGCCAAACATGATGCGCTCTCTGCGAATCTTTAAAAAATCCAGTGAACCTGTCGCATCTGCCACGCCGTCGTTGTTGTTGTCTGGCAAACCATAATTGCTTCGGTACAGCTCAAAATTCCTGAATAGCATTCCGCCTGAGGTGCATACATTCCTGCAATGCACTTTCACATTGACGGTATTGCATACCGGCCTGATCCACAAATTTGGATGTGCATTTCGGTTGGGATTGTATGCATATATCAATGTAAGCGGCAAATTTTGGTTGCCGGCACCGGGAACACATACACCTTTTAAACGAACGGTCAGTTCGGCATTGGTTAAACCAAACAAAACTGTCCTTCCCATATACGCCCTAAGTGTATCGTTGATCCTTCGAAGGCTGTCAGGATACCAGATGGCTGTGAGGTTTGGATTGTCTATATAAAAATCTGTATTAAGCAGGCTGTGCGTAAGCGTATTGGGAAGTATAAGATCAATGCGAATGGCTGCACTGCTGTGTAGAGGAAGATTTCCCATACCGGTAAAAGTATACCGGAAGGGTTTCACCTCATTTTGCTGGAGATCGGTAGGGGCGTAAGGTGTTGTGGCTCCTCCGGAATACGTATTGCCAACACCCCACTGATTATTGGTGGAAAGAACAGTACTGCACTGATTCCGGTATGACACCCTGTATCCCCAGCCTGTTTCGAAAAAACCTGCATTGCACACAGTATTGGCACATCTGTATACATCCCAAGTAATAAAAATGGTGTCTTTGGGCTGTAAATCCTGCAGCCTGATTCTAAAACCTCCCATCGAGCCGGCAGTCCAGCATGGGGTTGCCGCATTGGACAGAAAAGTATCCGTGTAAACCCTTACCGGTGAGCCTTTCCAGCCTTTTTGCAATCGAATACTGGATGAATCTATTCGGGATAATTCAAAGTTTTGAAATCCTGCACCGGGATTGGTGGTCTGAAACACAATTACCTCAGACCTGATGGACTTCATCAGGCCGGCATTGGTGATGCGCAACGTATATTTACTGGGCAGGGTGTTGTTATATACCAGCTGCGCATTGCTGCTGACTGCAACGAGCAAATTGGGAGAAGCTGTACTGATGAAAGCGACAGCATTGTTCTTTACCACCTGACAAAATTTGCCATCACAGCCCCAGGCTAAATCGTAGGCTGTGGTAAGAAAGTTGCAGGCCAGTATGGTAAACGTATCAGAGAGGGCAATACTCTCGTTCTGATCCAGAAAAGTGTCTTTGTTCCCCACTTTCTGAATATCAGCTTTAGTGAATGTTGTGATGACCGAATCCGTGGTGTAGCGATGGTTAAAACCAGATTCAGATCTGAGATTTAAGTCTTTGCCTTTTACCCTCACCAGGCGCAGCGAAAGCAAAGGTCCTTTACCGAAATTGGTAAACGTTACCCGCCGCACAAACTTATCTCCCACATTGCCGGTAAAACTCTGGTTGGTGATGCTGTTGTATCCCAGCGATGGAACAGATGAGGTAAACGGCAAAGAAAGAGCTGCATCGTAATTGCCCGTGTAATCTACCCTAACCCCAATACTGGGATTGGTGGGGCCGCTAACCACAGGAATTAAATCGCAATTGGCGCGAATACGATATCTGAAACTAAAGTTTTTCCCAATACCAAGGGACGGAGCCGAAAAAACAGGTCGGTTGAGATTGGTGATATTCAATTCGCCAATGCCCGTTCCGTTAAGGCTTCCGGGAATGTAGCGCACACCCGTGGGCAATGTGAGTGTAACGGAAACTCCTGTAATGGTGCTTGCGCTGATATTGAAAACTGTAACCCTTGCCGTATCGGATAGTCCGCATATGGTCATGTTTTTGGGCGCGGTGGCCACAATATTCAACTTATTCCCCTGACACCAAAGGGTTTCAGCAAAGAACAGCGAGAGGGAAACTACAAGTATGCGTAGTGCATATTTGTGCATGGTAGCACAAATATATTAATTCATTGGTAAAGTGAAGGTTAATTCAGGAAAAACTTCGCAAACTGCGGGCAGTTTACTGCAGTTTGGCAGCCATCTTCAGGGCTTGTTCAGCGTTTACCACGCCCCCGGAAATCGATAGTTCTGTGAATTTTACCTTTTCTTTTGTACCGGGAAGAATGACCTTGCCGGTATGGCGGGTCACACTTTTCATCAGCACATCCTTGATTTGCACCGCAGTAAGATTTGGATAACAGCTCCAGACCAGGGCTGCAACACCGGCCACCACGGGAGAAGCCATGCTGGTGCCATTGGCATTCTCATAACCATTATTGGGTGTAGTGCTGTAAATCTGATATCCGGGGGCAAAAAGATCCACATTGTATTTTCCGTAGTTGCTAAAATCAGTGGCCAGGTGCTTGCTCTGCTGCTGGCTTGCTCCCACTTCAATCCAGGTTTCTGCAAATCGACCGCCAGGCAGTGAATCATTGGGATAATTTCCTATGGCGTCGTTGTCATTGCTGCTGTTTCCGGCTGCATGCACCAGTAAAACACCTTTTTTGACAGCATATTCTACAGCATCATTTACCGCAGACTTATTGTAGGAATAGCCCTTACCAAAACTCATGTTGATGATTTTAGCTCCGTTGTCAACCGCATAGCGGATGCCATTGGCAACATCCTTGTCGCGCTCATCACCGTCAGGCACCACACGCACTACCATGATTCTGGCCTTGGAAGCAACCCCTTCAACACCGATTCCGTTTCCGCGAACAGCGGCAATAATGCCGGCAACATGCGTGCCGTGAAATGCATCTGGACCGGCAACATTATTGTTTCCATAAAGACGCTCACCGGCATTCTTGTAATCATCACCCACAATGCTGCGTGGATCGTATTCCAGATTATACTGACAGTTGGCTCTTACTTCGATCTGTTTTACCTGATCTTTTATCGCCTTGTATAAATCTCCAAAAGTCATGCCTTTATTCTGCTTCAGAATACCCATGATGATTGACTCCATAAGCGTTTTGGGCTCATACGCATTCACCTGTGCTTCGGTTGGATTTTCCGTTCCCATGTTGTTTAAAATCGCCTGCATGGTGTCCAGAATGGGCTTTATACGATCAAGCTGTTTGGTAAACTTTTCCCTGTTCTCATCTACATCCTGCTTCATTTTCAGATAGTTTTCATACCGGGCCACAAGCTGTTTATCCGGATTTCCTTCGGCTTTAAATCCTTCAAATTCTTTGGATTGCTCGCGCACAAGACGTACAATTTCCAGGTTGTCACAACCCACCATTTGCCCGTCTTTGCCGCCAATAAAGTTCCAACCAACGGTATCATCGGTGTAGCCGTTATTGTCATCGTCTACATTGTTAAAGGGAATCTCTTTGGGATTGTGCCACATGTTGGCCTGCAGGTCGGGGTGATGGGGATCGGTGCCGCCGTCAATTACCGCTACCACAATCTCGGTAGGCTTCAGGGTCTCAACCAGTTTATAGGCTTTGTCCAGTCGAATACTGAAATTCTTTTTCTTGTTGAAAGGCTTTTGATACCAGAGATTGGTCGCATTCTTTTCTTTTTTTCCGGTTGATTGTGAAAAACCGCTTCCTGCTGAAAACAGCAGGGCAAATAGTAGGATATGAAATTTCATGATGATTTTTTTCGGGCTGTTATAAAGATACTGACGGACTTGAACGGATAGCGGGTAGTATCGGCATTAAAAACGTATTTTCTGAGAAATTGTTGCAGGGGTTTCCAGCGGATAACATCCATGGGCGCCATTATGTACTGCATGTTCAACACCTCAAATCCGTGTTTTTCCAGCAAATTTTTAATGCGGCTTTTTGTGTAAATGCGGGCATTTGCCCAGCGTTCGTGAAGGGGTTTAGGCAACCATGAGAAAAACGGCACTCGATTCCATGGCAACAGTGGTAAACGCGCGCCATGGGTTTCAAATATCCACCATTTGTTGGGCACGCTGAAAGCGGCCAGGCCACCGGATTTCAGACTTGCTGCATAATTTGCAACACCATCTTCCGAGGGCAGGTGCTCTATTACCTCAAAACTAACAAGGCGGTCGACCTGCGGAGCAAAGGGCTTTTCCATGATGTCCCAGACCTGAAATACAGCATCGCTTTGATTGAGACTGCCCTTCAGCTGTTCAAATTCGGATTTGTGTACCTCGTTGTACTCGAGGCCAACAGCACTTCGAAATTCCGGGGAAAGCTGCAAAAGGGTGTTTCCATTGCCGCAGCCTATTTCAAGCAAATCAAGATCGCGGCCGGTAAAACCCGGAATGGCGCGGAGCAAACGCAGGCGTCTTTCCACGATCAAATCGGCGGCATCAGCGGGCTTTCCCAGATAATGGGACGCTTCAAACATACTTTTATCTACCCGCGCCGTATTGCTCATCGCCTCTTCAAATTAAACATCAATCTTCTCAAAACTATCCAGACATGGTTTATACAATTCGGTAAAAAGCCATAATGCTTCGATAATACCGCAAAACGCTCTTTCCAGGCCTTCGTTTCATGCTGCGAACTGCTGCCTCCGGTTTCAAAACCAGCAATTACCCCGTCAAATCTGACGTTTGATGGATTTTTCATCAAAATTCGGATAATCCAGTCCACATCGGCTGCCTGCCTGAATTGTAAATCGTATGGTGGGCAAATAGATTTTTTTGCAATAAAACTCTGGTGACAGAGATTCATTCCGAAGCGAAAAGACCGATTATCCAGCTTTTCAGGAAAACGCTGGGGTTTCAGTTTACTGATCAGGCCAATTTCCCTGCCGCTTTCATCCACAAACATCGTATCGCCAAATATTACATCGGGGTTGGATTCTGCAAGTGACGCCAGCTTTTCCGTTACATCATTCCTGTAAATCACATCGCCGCTGTTCATGAACCACACGTACGGAGCCTCTGCGCGCTCCAGCCCCTTGTTCATCGCATCATAAAGTCCTTTATCCTGCTCTATTACCAGCACATCAATGTCGGAGGCATGGCTGCGCAGAAACTCAGCACTGCCATCCCGGCTGTTGCCATCTACCACAATCCACTGAATACGGTTTCGGGCGGTCTGGTTTTGCACGCTTTCAAAGGTGCGCTTCAGCCCGCGCAGGTTGTTGTAATTGATGGTGATAACAGAAAAAACCGGCACGGAAACCGCTTTATGATTTAATCTCAGTCTCTTCCTTACGGGTGGCCATGAGGCCAAGAGCAGCCAGCACCAGCAGAAGCATTGCGGCCGATGTTCCGGCTTCAATGGCTTTGTAAGTGCTGCGGTTTTCCGGCACATATACAAAACGGATATTGTGCTTACCGGCAGGAACCTCAACAGCCCTCAGAATATAGTTTACGCGGAGAACCGGGCATTCTTTACCGTCTATGTAGGCTTTCCAGCCCCCGTTTTTCTCATTGTAGTAAACTTCGCTGAAAACCGCAAGGCCATTGGCTTTGGAAACCGACTCATACGCGAGTGTGTCAAACGAATAATAGGCTTGTTTGATACCATCCGAAGAATCGGTGGCATAGGTTTTTAAAGACGGTTTCAGCTTTTCTGCCGCTTCAACCACCACCTGCTTGTTTGCGGGATTTTTGTTAATTTCCAGCAAGGCTTGCTTGGGGTCGCTGACTTCTGTTACCGAAGGCACAAACCAGGCATGGCCAAGGGCTGTTGGGCGCTGGAATATTTCTTCACGGCCCCCGTCCTGAGAACGTGAAAGCACATAACCGCAGTTCAGCATATCCAGGGCATTGTTATTGTTGATCCAGTCGCCTTGCAACTGCCCACCGTTGGGGGTAATACAATAACTGATAATATCCTGATAGCGGCTAAGTTTTGCGGGGTGATAACCTCCCACATTGCGGAAGAATGGTGCCGGATGGTTATCGTTGAAAGGATTGTAACGCAGGTCAAAAATACGCCTGTTTGCCTTGTTGTTAGCCAGCAGCTGGGCTTCTCTCTCAGTGGGCTCAATGGCCATTTCTTCTTCTTTGTCCTGCCAGTTATCATCGGTGAGGTAGCGCTTTGCCACACCCATCAAATCGAAAGAAATGAGTAAAAGCATACCACCCCAAAGTAACATCCTGCTTTGTTTTTTCAAAACTGTAAACCAAACCAGAGCAGCCGATAAGGCGATTAACACCATGCTTCGGATCCAGTCACCCCAGGCCAGACCGGAGCGCATTTCCACAATCTGCTTCACATAATCGGAAGCGGTTTCAATGGCGGTGCCTTCATCCTGCCCGGATTGCATGGCCTGTTGCCTCACCTGATTCATGATATCCTTATCCTCATTGCCTTTGAAGTCTTCGGAGAAAAGCATGAGCGCGGCAACCATCATCAGAGAGCCGATACCGATGGCGGCATTCCTGAATATCTTTTTTCTGTCTGCATCGGCAAAACTGTCAGAAAGCAACAACTGCAATCCATACAGACCAAAAAACGGTATCACCATCTGGGCGATAACCAGCGCCATCATGGGTGTACGGAACTTATTGTAATAGGGCAGGTTATTAAACAGCCATTCGTTCAGGCCAAAATGTCTGCCCCAGCTAAGTACCAGCGAAATAAGCACAGTGGTGATACTGAAAATAAGCAATGTAACCGCTACTGTTTTATGCCTGGGTTCTGCACCCGCAGATTTCAGGTATTGCAGCACCACAACTATGGCAAGGATGAACAGGAAAATAAAAATGGCGCCCAAATACACCGGACCTGAAGTAAATTGCAATTCGCCGTGGTATAAGGGTGCGCGGTCAAGACCATATTCGTTTTCACCTACTTTTTCATTGTTGCTTCCTCCCATAAAACCGGGAATCAGCAATGTCATGGATTCATCTATGCCATAACTCCAGGAGAAGGCGTATTCAATGTCAAGGCCTTTTCTGCCCACCTGATTTTTGGGTCCGTCTTTGGAGGGGACCTCGCTGGCCACGGCGCTTCCGCCACGCATGGTAGCCTCGCTATAACGCGCCGTATCAACAACCTTTCCAATGTTGGTGGCCATCCCTGTGAGCAGCATCACAGCCGACAATCCGGTGGCAATCAGTGCATGCCTGGTTTCACCGGCTCTGATAGCCATTATCATTTCGATCAACAGATAAACACCGGCTACGATACCGGCATAGTACGCCACCTGATAATGGAAATACCCCACCAGCATGGCAAAGAACAGCCCCAGCACACCGGCACCCAGCAGGTATTTCCGACGGGTAATCAGCACCAGACCGGCAAGCATCCCGGGCATGACATCGGTGGCCAGTACTTTGGTAATGTGCCCCGCTTCGTAGGAGCTGATGGAAAAAGTCATAAAAGCATATCCAATGGCACCGGCTGCCGAAAGCCAGCGGTTTACGTTACAGGAAAGCAGCAGCACAAACATGCTGAGCATGGCCACAAACAGAAAATTGAAAGGGCCTTTCACCAGTTGAAACAATTCCATGGGCCTCAGCTTCAGCAGCAGATTGCCGGTAGGAATGCCGGTGATGAGGCTGGCAGGCATACCCGAAAACAGGCGGTCATTCCAGTTGGGTTTTACTCCAAAGGTATCCGTGAATTTGTTCGCTGCATCCACCATCAGCCGCACCTGCTGCATATCACCCTGCTGCAGCGCTTTATCCTGTGTGGCAGGCCACAGAAAAATAACCGAAACCAGCCAGAATCCTATCAGAAAAAGCAGGAAAACACCCGCCTGGCTGAGGAAATTTTTGTTAATCTTCATAGTAAGGTGGCGAATTTCACTATTTTTAGGCAATTTGCCTGCATCCCGAGCAGAAAAAATACTTGGTACAAAAATTAATTTTCGCTCTTAATTTGCAGTAAATTTTATGCAAAGAGACGAAGTTGTTTTTGGATTGATAAACCGCGAACTGAAGCGGCAGCAGGAAGGAATTGAGCTGATTGCCAGCGAAAACTTTGTAAGCCCGCAGGTAATGGAAGCCATGGGTTCGGTGCTGACCAACAAATATGCTGAAGGATTGCCCGGCAAACGCTACTACGGCGGCTGCGCTGTGGTGGACGAAGTAGAACAACTCGCCATCGACCGTTTAAAACAACTTTTCGGAGCTGCGTGGGCCAATGTGCAACCCCACAGCGGTGCGCAGGCCAATGCCGCCGTGATGCTGGCTGTTTTGAAGCCCGGTGATTCCATTCTGGGCTTTGACCTCAGTCACGGCGGGCACCTCACCCACGGATCGCCGGTGAATTTTTCCGGAAAATTGTATAAACCCCATTTTTACGGCGTAAAACAGGATACGGGCTTAGTGGACTACGAAACACTGGAAAGCACTGCCCGTGAAGTAAAACCCAAGCTGATAATTTGCGGTGCCAGCTCCTACAGCCGTGAGTGGGATTATGCCCGCATTCGCGCAGTTGCTGATGAAGTTGACGCACTCGTACTGGCCGATATATCCCACCCTGCCGGCCTCATTGCCGCCGGATTGCTCGACAATCCGCTGAAACATGTGCACATTGCCACCAGCACCACCCACAAAACGCTGAGAGGGCCACGCGGCGGCATCATCATGATGGGAACCGATTTCCCGAATCCCTGGGGTGAAACCACGCCCAAAGGCGAGGTAAAAATGATGAGCGCCTTGCTGGACGGAGCCGTTTTTCCGGGCACACAAGGCGGACCGCTGGAGCACGTGATTGCTGCCAAAGCCATCGCATTCGGTGAGGCGCTGCAACCTGAATTCAAACAATACCAGCAACAGGTAAAGAAGAATGCTGCAGCACTTGCCGCCGGAATGGTGAGCCGTGGATACAGCATTATCAGCGGGGGTACAGACAACCACCTTATGCTCATAGATCTGAGGCCCAAAGGAGCTAATCTCACAGGAAAACTGGCCGAAAACACGCTTGGGCTCTGTGATATTACCGTGAATAAAAACACCGTTCCGTTTGAAACCCGCAGTCCGTTTGTAACCTCCGGCATACGCCTGGGCACAGCAGCTGTTACCTCCCGTGGGCTCAATGAAGCTGATATGGACATTATCGCAACGCTGATTGATGAAGCATTGATGAACCCGGAAAACACCGAGGTGCTGAACAGCGTGAAAAGCAAGGTGCATGCGCTGATGGCTCGCTACCCGCTGTATGCGTAAATAATTTTATTTCCCGGGCCTACCCCTGGTCAGCCACTTCTTCCACTCAGGCACAAACAAAAATGCGCCAGTGAACGCCCACAATCCGCAGGCAAGCAGGAATCCGTTCAAATCTGCCAGACTTTTCGAAACGACAGAAAAAATAGCATAGGCTGCATTGCCGCAAAGAAGCAAATAGAAAATTCTGAATGGCTTCGGTTCAAAACCATTGCGCTGAATAACCCAGAAGATACATACCAAAACAAACAATGTCTGCGTAATTAAACCGGCCATGGCAGCACCTGCCGCACCCTTTTCAGGAATCAACCACACATTAAAACCGGCATTTACCAGCACACACAATATGGCCAGTACAGCTAGTTTTTTCAATTCCCCGGCAGCAGTGAGCCAGGTGCCAAAAATATGTACCAGGGCCATGGGTAAAAAACAAGCCATCAGCCGCGTAAAAATCAGCAAATCCTCTTGCCAGAATCCTACCTTGCCCTGAACCGAATAAAACAATATAAAGAGCGGTTCTGCAAAGTAGATTCCCGTAAAGAGCAAGGGCAATGCCACGTACAAAACAATGCGAACATTGAGCCACAACAGCCCATCGGTAGGCTCATTACGGCTTATCATCCGACTTAAAATCGGCAACAACTGCGAGCTGATTAAAGCGCTAAAAATCAGGGCGGCATCCAAAAAACGGAAGCTGCGTGCATACTGCCCTACCTCCGCATCACCATCCGGAGAAAGGTGGCCAAGCATCTGGGTGTCAAGGCGCGTAAAAAGGGCCATACACAGGGACAGCACAACAAACCACCGCATGGAAGACAGCAATGAGAATCCTTCCACCTGAGAAATGCGGTTGTCCGGTACATCATGCTTGCGGGAATAAAACCAGGAGAAAAACAGGGAAACTGCATAGCCTGCTGTTTGTGCCAGCAGAAAACACATCAGTCCTTCTTCCCCACTGAGACCACTGCCCGCAATGAGCCATGCAAGCAGTGCTACCGCAACAAGCCTGTCGGCCACTGAGGCTATGCTGTCGGTCTTAAACAAATGTCTGCCCTGCAGAATGGCCCTGAAATACAGGGTAAATCCGGCAAGCACCTGATTGATAATAACCAACGATAAAAAACGCAGATCCATATGCTGAATCACACCAATTGCAGCCGTAAAAACAACATATCCCAGTGCCAGCAGCATCCTCATTCTGAATAATCCCCCGGGAACGGCATGCCCAGGATCTGAGGCCACCCGGGAAGCGGTGTAATTGTTCAGTCCGAAATCCAGCAGAATATTGAACAACAGGGCCAGCACAAAAACACCGTAATACTTGCCATACAGGGCATCGCCCAGGCTTTCTTGAACCGCTATTTCAATATAGAAAATCCAGACGGGCTTAATGAGCCAGTTCAAGGCTTGCAAAAACAATAAATTACCGAGAAAAGCGCGTTTCAACACAACAAAGAAAAAGAAGAAATGCTCCAATAGGAAAAAAATCCGCTGATTTCGGTGATTGAAGGCCCCGTAGTCTGCCAAAGCAAATTATTTTTGCAGCGTGCACGACATCGAGCCCTATTACAACTGGTTGCACCTGTACAACGCCGCAGAAGACGAGCAATCACCATTTTTTGGCCGTGAATACAGCGAATTTACCTTTACCCATGCGGTATACAACTACCTCATCCATCCCCAGTGGGATGCATTTGGCTCAAATACGCTGTACCTGAAAATTCTGTATGCAGATTATACAGACGGCTATGCCATCCTCGAACTGATTGGTGAGTGGAACGACGCTTTGTATAATGACATTATGATGCTGAAACGCGAAGTCATCGAAATGCTGGGCGAACAAGGCATTCAAAAGTTCATCCTCATCGGTGAAAACGTACTGAATTTCCATGCCAGCGACGACAGTTATTACGAAGAATGGTTTCAGGAAACCGAAGACGGATGGATTGCGTTTGTGAATTTCAGGGACCATGTGCTGGATGAATTCCGCAGGGCGCGCATTGATTATTACATCAACTTTGGCGGCGACCTGGATGAATTTCAGTGGCGCAAATTGTCTCCAAGGCAGATGCAGGAAGCAGTTGAAGCTGTTATCAGCCGCAGAATCGCATAATTCTGAATATTATAAAAAGCCCTTAACCCTTGCAAGGGAAATTCGTTATTTTTGCACCGCCGAAAATCGAGCCTTGGGTTTGTTTTGAGGTTACTTTTTTACAACCATGAGAGAAATTCAGTTCAGAGAAGCCTTGCGTGAGGCTATGACCGAAGAGATGCGCCGCGATGAGCGCGTGTTTTTGCTCGGAGAAGAAGTTGCAGAATACAACGGTGCCTACAAGGTTAGCCAGGGCATGCTCGCAGAATTTGGTGCCAAAAGGGTTATTGACACACCCATTGCAGAACTTGGCTTTGCCGGTATCGCCGTGGGTGCTGCCGCCAACGGCCTGCGTCCAATTTGCGAATTCATGACCTTCAACTTCTCCTTGGTGGCCATTGATCAGGTAATTAACGCTGCGGCCAAAATGAACAGCATGAGCAATGGACAGTACACTTGTCCCATGGTATTCAGAGGACCTACCGGAAGTGCCGGACAGCTGGCACAGCAGCACAGCCAGAACTTTGAAAACTGGTATGCCAATACCCCGGGCCTGAAAGTGGTTGTCCCAAGCAATCCGGCTGATGCAAAGGGTTTGCTGAAATCTGCCATCCGCGATGAAAACCCCGTGATTTTCATGGAAAGCGAACAGATGTATGGCCTGAAAGGTGCCGTGCCTGAAGAAGAATATTTGTTGCCCATCGGCAAGGCCCATATTGTAAAAGAAGGCAGTGATGTAACCCTTGTTTCCTTCGGAAAAATGATGCTGCGCGCCATTACCGCTGTGGAGGAACTGGCCAAAGAAGGCATCAGTGCCGAGCTGATTGATTTACGTACCGTTCGCCCTATCGATTATGATACCATCATCAACAGCGTGAAAAAAACGAACCGCCTGGTGATTGTGGAAGAAGCATGGCCCCTGGCGAGCATCAGCTCAGAAATCAGCCACATCGTGCAGCGCAGGGCATTTGATTACCTCGATGCTCCCGTGCACCGCGTTACCAGCCAGGACACCACACTGCCTTACGCAGGTGTATTTGTGGATGCCTACCTGCCCAGCGTAGAGCGCACCGTAAAAGCGGTTAAGGCCGTTTGCTACAAGCATTAATTCACCAACAGCACAGGCTTATGCTGAGCCTCTGTAAACGCACCAATCTCGCAGAGTTCGGGAAATTCATTTTTTAATTTTTCTGCACCCTCCGGTGCAACGGCCAACAGCAGTCCTCCATTGGTTTGGGGATCCGATATCCATGGGAAAGCAGCCGCATTGTTCATCTGAATTTCTCTTTCGTATGCATTCCAGTTGCGGGTGGCATTGTCGGGCAGTACAAAAGAGGCGGCCAGTGAAACGGCTTCAGGGATTTTAGGCAGTTGCTCCCCATAAATTATCGCACCGCAGCCTGCGGCCCGCATCATTTCCAGCAAATGTCCTGCAAGGCCAAAACCCGTTACATCGGTCATGGCATGCACATCCGTATTTTTCCCCAGTTGTTCACCAGCCATGTTCAACTTCAGCAGCGACCGATGCAGGGCGTTTTTTTGATTTTCATCTGCGATACCGCGTTTATATGCCGCTGCCAGCATACCCACACCCAATGGCTTGCTCAGCAAGATAACATCGCCAGGCTGTGCTCCGGAATTGCGTTTCAGGGTTTGTGGCGTCGCCAGACCCGTTACCGACAGCCCAAACAAGGGTTCACGCCCATCGATGGTGTGTCCGCCGGCCAGAGCCACACCGGCCTGACGGCAAATTTCCTGCGCTCCGCGAAGGACCTCCCTGCCCATTCCCAATGGCAATTCCGCGGGCCAGCTAAAAACAGCATTGGCCATCAGCGGCTTGCCGCCCATGGCCCAGATATCGCTGAGTGCATTGGCCGCCGCTGCTGAGCCATACACAAAGGCATCATTAACCATGGGTGTGAAAAAATCCACGGTTTGCAGTAGGTATTGCCCATTGCCCAAATCATACACAGAACAATCGTCTGACAAATCATTCCCCACCACAACATTATCCGTATTGTTTTGACAGGTAAATCCGGAAAGCATGGATTTCAACGCCTCCGGCGGAAGCTTACAGCCGCAACCGCTGCCTTTACCAAACGATAATAAGTCAGGAATGCCCATGCTACAAAAATACGCTGAAACCGGGGCTGAAATTATTTTTTAACCTGGCTTGGGGGTTTGGCATACCTTGTGTGTATATGTAAGAAACAGTTACACCATGAAACGCAGTTTTGTCATCTTCACACTCGCCGCCGGTTTAGCCCTGATGGTTCAATCCTTCCGCATGCAAAATCAAACCGTCCCGGCTGATCCGTTCAATTACCGTAAATTGAACAACCAGGCATTTAAGGTGGGCGAAAAACTAAAATTTCGTGTGCATTATGGCATTATCAACGCTGCCAACATCAACATGTCTGTAGACCAGGCCACTACCATCAATGGCCGCGATGCCCTGGCTGTGCGCTGCGAGGGTGAAACCCTTAGGAGTTTTGACTGGGCATACAAAGTGCGTGATAAATTTCAGAGCTGGATAGATGCGGAGGCACTCGCTCCCATACGTTACGCCAAAACCGTGCGCGAAAACAAATATTATGATGAAGACCTTGCCATTTACATGCACGACAAAAAGAAACTGCGCAATACCGATGGCGAGCTTACCATGCCGGTTTATACCCAGGATATTGCTTCTGCGCTTTACTATGCGCGCTGCCAGAACTTTGAAAATGCCAGAATCAACCAGGTATTTCCGCTGGATATTTACATGGACAATAAAATTTATAACCTGAATTTTACTTACCTGGGCAAAGAAACCCTCAATACAGACATCGGCAAGGTAAAATGTATAAAGCTTAGGCCCAAACTGGTAGTTGACCGCGTATTCAAAAGCAGCAACGACATGACCGTATGGGTAAGTGATGATGCCAACCGAATTCCCATCCGTGTGCAGACCGACATTCAGGTAGGTTCTTTAAAAGTGGATATTACAGGCTACGAAGGACTGAGAAATGCCTTCACCTCATTACAGAAGAAATAAGTTTTTGTGTCCCATAGTGTTCAGAAAGGCCCTGCATCTTGCGGGGCTTTTTTGTTAGTAAAGTCGGCTTAATGTTCAATTATGGAAAAACCAGGTTGATTCCTACCCAAATAATTATATTTTCCCTTACTTTCATTATAGGTATTGTATTTTTATCGAAGATTTATAATAAGTTAAACAAATATGAAAACAACCTATTTATTCGTTATTGCATTGATTGGATGTATGTATAACGCAGACGCACAAAAGATCTACACGATTAAAAATGGGATAACCTACAGAATCACCGGGAGTAAAGGTGTTATTTTCAAATCGGATGGATCCATGATTATACTAAGGGAGAAAATTTGGACCCAGGTGAGCAATGAAGAATTTAAAGCATTGGCTAATGAGGGGGATATTCGTGGAGATGAACCCATTAAATTACCCTGTGGTGCAAGACAAGCACTGCTACCATCAGCAGTTGGGAAAGGCGGAATTTACCAATCAATATATGGAAACAAATGTGGACCTATGGAAATAAGATATATTAATGGCATAAAAATGATTAAATGTTTAAATCATAATAATTTTTTATGTTCGGCCAAATTTTGCCATGACTCCAATGATTGTGTTTATGTAA
>CANHQZ010000038.1 GCA_947463125.1 Flavobacteriales bacterium
AGCACAAGCAATATGACCTCAAATTCAGAGCAGAAAAGATTAAGGCCGCTGATTTCTTTGCATCACTTCCCGAGGGCATGTTTCAAAACCTGAGCGGGATCAAGGTTTCCGGAGAACTGGAATACCATATGGCAGCGCATCTGGACGATAAAAAACCCTTTGACTGCACGTTCTTTAGCGAGCTAAAACCGTATGATTTCAAGATTGTGGAGATGGGGAAAACCAATCTCCGTAAGATGAACGGCGAATTCCGTCACACCTTCTACGACCGTGGCAAACCGGTGCGCAGTTTTATGGTTGGTCCGTCGAACAGCAGCTTCACCCCTATCTCGGAAATTCCGCAGATGATACAAAAAGCGGTAATGACCGGCGAAGACCCGGCTTTTTTCAGTCACAATGGTTTTTACGCAGAAGCCATCAGACAAAGCATAGCTCAGAATTATGTGCGCAAACGCTTTGCCCGGGGAGGAAGTACCATTTCCATGCAGCTGGTTAAAAATGTATTTCTCAGCCGAAAGAAAACCCTGGCAAGAAAAGCCGAAGAAATACTGATTGTATGGCTCATTGAAAGCCAGCGGCTGACAAGCAAATCCCGTATGTTTGAAGTTTATCTTAACATCATTGAATGGGGACCCGGTGTATTTGGGGTTGGAGAAGCTTCTCAGTTTTACTTTGCCAAGCCAACAGCAGCGCTGGAACCGCTGGAATGTGCCTTTCTGGCCAGCATTGTGCCCATGCCGAAAAGCTATGCATACTTTGTTGACAGTGCTGGTTATGTATCGCAGAAGAACTGGAATTTTGTGGCCATCCGCAACAACATGATCAAACGCGGCGATATTTCTGCAGCAGATTCAGGTAGCTTCAATGTAAAAATTACCGGGCCAGCCGTGCGCGGACTCAGGCGTCCAAAACTGGCAGACAGCGCCATTCTTGAAGAAAAAGAAGAATTACTGGACCTGGGACAATAAAAAAATCCCGCCGTGGCGGGATTTTACGTTTTTGATAAATATTATGGTTTAGCGTCTGTCGCCACCTTCAGGTCTTGGGCGGGCTTCGCTAACGGTGATTTCACGGTTGTTGAAAGAGTAGCCGTTCAGGTTTTCAATCGCTTTTCTGGCTTCATCGTCGTTTGGCATTTCTACAAAACCAAAGCCTTTGCTGCGACCTGAAATACGGTCCATAATAATTTTTGCCGAGGAAACTTCCCCGATTTCTTCGAACAATGACTTAAGATCGTTGTCTTTAGTTGCATAGCTCAGATTTCCAATGTACAGGTTCATAAATATCTATTTGAGTGACCAAAGGTGTGGCATAAATTTTAAAAATCCTAATTATTTTTTAATTTTTATTCGAAAATCATCCCATTTCAATAATTACACGCCCCTAAACCTGCCATTTTTTCATGCAATTCAATATTTCTGAAGGGTTTTTCAGACTTTTTGACTGAATTTAACAACCTGTTTTAAATCATGGCTGACAACCTTGCCTTTAGATAAAAATGGAAAAGTATTTGCCAATAGGAATGTATGAATCTGCAAAATTTCACCATAAAGGCGCAGGAGACCATTGCCAGGGCGCAGCAGCTGGTAATTGGCGCCGGACAGCAACGCATAGAAAACGTACACCTGTTGAAAGCCATTATCTCTGAAGATGGAGAAATGTGGCAATTTATAGCCGGAAAAACCGGTGTAAATGCAAAGCGAATTGAAGAAGCTGTCGGTTCAGCCGCAGCCTCGCTGCCCAGAGTAGAGGGCGGACAGGTATATATTTCACAGGAAACCACCAAAGCCGTTTCTTTGGCAGAAAAAGCCATGTCCGAAATGGGTGATGAATTTATTACCAACGAACACATCCTGGCAGGCATGCTGGATTGCAAGGACACTGCAGCCAATATTTTAAAGGATGCAGGTATCAAACGCAGTGATCTGCTCAAAGCCATCAAAGAACTCCGTGGCGGACAGAAAGTGAGCAGTGAAACCGCCGAAAACCAGTTTAATGCACTGAGAAAATATGCGATCAACCTGAATGAAATGGCCCGTACAGGTAAACTGGATCCTGTTATTGGCCGTGATGATGAAATCAGACGGGTGCTTCAGATATTGAGCAGACGCACCAAAAACAACCCGGTACTCATTGGTGAACCCGGCGTGGGAAAAACCGCCATTGCTGAAGGCCTCGCCCACCGGATTATTCGCGGTGATGTGCCGGAAAACCTTAAAACCAAAGTGATTTACAGCCTGGATATGGGTGCCCTTATTGCAGGTGCCAAATACAAAGGCGAATTTGAAGAGCGTCTGAAAGCCGTTGTGAAAGAGGTAATTGGCAGCGCAGGCGAAGTGGTTTTGTTCATTGATGAAATACACACCCTAGTGGGTGCAGGCCGAAGTGAAGGCGCCATGGATGCCGCAAACATTCTGAAACCCGCTCTGGCCCGCGGTGAGCTTCGCTCTATTGGGGCCACCACCCTTGCTGAATACCAAAAATACATTGAAACCGACAAAGCCCTCGAGCGCCGTTTCCAGAAAGTAATGGTGGAAGAACCCGATACGCAGGAAACCATCAGCATTCTTCGCGGCCTTAAGGAAAAATACGAAGTGCATCACCAGGTGCGCATTAAGGATGAAGCCATCATTGCCTCCGTAGAAATGAGCCAGCGATATATAAACGATCGCTTTTTGCCGGATAAAGCCATTGACCTGCTGGACGAAGCCGCCAGCAAGCTGCGCTTGGAAATGAACAGTGTGCCCGAAGACCTGGACGAACTGAACCGCAAAATCATGCAGCTGGAGATTGAGCGGGAAGCCATCAAAAGGGAAAATGATCAGACCAAACTGGGTAAACTCAATGAAGAAATTGCCAATCTAAGCGAAGATCGAAATTCTCTAAATGCACAGTGGCAAAATGAAAAAGCCGTTTTGAGTCAGATTCAGGAAAAGAAAGAGCTGATTGAGCAATACAGAATAGAAGCCGAACAATCGGAAAGAGAAGGCAACTATGGCCGCGTGGCTGAATTGCGCTATGGACTTATCAAGCAGGCGGAAGAAGAATTGTTTGCCCTGACTGTAAAAATGGGCAACGGCGACCGCAAGAGTATGGTAAAGCAAGAGGTGGATTCCGAAGATATTGCCGATGTGGTAAGCAAATGGACCGGTATCCCGGTTTCCAAAATGCTGCAAAGCGAAAGGGAAAAACTGCTGATGCTGGAACAGGAACTGCACAAGCGTGTGGTGGGCCAGGATGAAGCCATTGCAGCGCTGTCCAATGCCATTAGGCGCAGCCGTGCCGGATTGCAGGATCCTAAGAAACCCATTGGCTCGTTTATTTTCCTGGGCACTACAGGGGTAGGGAAAACCGAACTGGCCAAGGCCCTCGCAGATTATATGTTCAATTCTGATGCCGCCATGGTTCGCATTGACATGAGCGAATACCAGGAAAAACATACCGTAAGCCGCCTGATAGGCGCGCCTCCTGGCTATGTTGGATACGATGAAGGCGGACAACTCACGGAATCCATACGCAGAAGGCCTTACAGCGTGGTGCTGCTGGATGAAATTGAAAAAGCGCACCCCGATGTATTCAACATTTTACTGCAAGTACTGGACGACGGAAGGCTAACCGATAACAAAGGCAGAACTGCCAATTTCAGAAACACCATCATCATCATGACCAGCAACCTGGGAAGTGATATTATTCGTGAGAATTTTGAACACCTTGAAACTGGTGATAAAGAAGCCATCATTGCTTCCACAAAAACCAAGGTTTATGATTTGCTTAAACGCAGTATCAGGCCTGAGTTCTTGAATCGTATTGATGAAGTAGTGATGTTTGAGCCGCTGAATCGCGAACATATCCGCAGCATCGTGGAAATGCAGCTTATTGAAATACAGAACAGGCTGAAGGAAGCCGATGTGGCCTTGTCCTGGACAGAAGATGCCATTGACTGGCTGGCTCAGCTGGGCTATGACCCTCAATTTGGCGCAAGACCATTGAAACGTGTGTTGCAGAAAAGGGTATTGGATGAACTCAGTAAACGGATTTTGTCAGGCGAACTGAGCAAAGACGGACAAATAAAAATGGATTATCAGGGACAGGATCTGCTGTTTGTAAATCCCTAGAGCTTATTCTTTATCCCAAAGATCAAAGGTGCGGATGTTACCGCGGGATTGTCCATTGATGGCAAGCACGTCAGCTATCGAAATGCGGAGCATCTGCCGTTGTATGCGGTTATACTGCCAGTCCATCTCAGAGTTCAGTCCAACCGCTGTTAATTCGGGCAATGGACTGTCTTTGGGGTATGTCTTGAACATGTAGGCTTTAACCTCCTCCATCAGTTCAGGCTTTTCAAGTTCGCCTGCTTTATTCCTTGCATGAAAAACAACCGTATTACGCGTACCCGCGGGTAATTCAGATGTAAAACTTCCCAATATGGCGTAATCCTTCCCACTCATGGGAGACCGCACAGGCTTGATTTTCAGGTACTCGGCATCCGTGCGTATGGTATCGCCATAAATACTGAAGACGTAGGTGATATCATGCATTACCGTTTTCCTCATCCAAGGCTCTGAGTTTAACAATTGTTTATATTCATCAAACTCAGAACTACTTATCAACTTATTGGCCGCCTGAAAAGACAAATCGCTAAGCATCTGATCCCTGAACGTTTTCCAGTTGAGCAACTCTACAGCCTTTCCCGAAATGGGATCAAAGCGGATGATGTATTCACTTTTAAGAAGGGGATCATTCTTTTTTACCGGTTGCGTATACTTCTCATCCTGATAATAATTCAGTTTATATTCAAATGGCTTGCCGGTACTGCGAACCACCATAAAAAACGTATCCAGTTTTAAATCCAGAAAAAAGTCATTCACATTGGTAATATATTCCTGGGTTATCACACGGTAACTGAACCATTTAGACTGTTTTAGGGAAGACTGCACAATCAGTGTGTCGCCCGCATTTGCTTTGCCTGCAATGGCATTGAACCCTAATAGTAAGATAAATAAACGAAACATCCTATACATAGACGACTTATGTATGCAAATTGTTTACCAAAGTTGAGAAAAGTACAAAATGACCATAATTCAATTTTTGCTGACTGCTGGTTTGGAGTGCTTAACGGCTGCCATAGCTTGTCATGCTGAGCCTGTCGAACGCATGATCTCATAAACATACTACACGGACAGGTCGTGACCTGTCCCTACAAACCTAATAACGATATTGGATTACTCGCTCTCAAGCTCGCTCGTGAACCTTGAGGGGTGGTTCCACCATCAAAAGCCCGGGCTAACGCCCGTGTTTTTTAATGCCCTGCTTTCGCCTGCAAGCAAGCTTGCGCTTAGCAGGGCATAAAAAAACCCACACTTTTGTGTGGGCTTTTGATGGTGGTCGGGATGACTGGATTCGAACCAGCGACCCCTACGTCCCGAACGTAGTGCGCTACCGGACTGCGCTACATCCCGATTGGAGATGCAAATTTACAAAACCCGGTGCTTTTCTTTCGGTTGAAATGTGATTTTTTATGCCATTTGTGGCTCCAGCACAGGCGCTGAACCCATAAATTTCAGGTGTTTTACATGCGACTTAATGGCATCCAGAAACGTCTTGTGCTCAAGGAACGGAATGCCGTATTCAGCGCAGGTTTCTTTCACGATCTTGTTAATGGCAGGATAGTGAACGTGGCTGATTCTGGGAAACAAATGGTGTTCTACCTGGAAATTCAAACCACCCAGTGCCCAGGTTAAAAAGGCGCTGTCAGTAGCAAAATCAGAAGTGGTCTTCACCTGATGAATAGCCCATTCATTTTCAATTATCTCTTTATCCGTAGTGTAGGTTGGCGACACAAATTCGGTATGATCTACCACGTGTGCCATTTGAAACACCACCGAAAGAATCCATCCGAGCAAGAAGCATGCTATGAAATAACCAAAGAATATTTGCAGATATGAATAATCGGTATGATTGGCAATGTAATAGAAAGGCAATACGATAAAGAGGAACAGGTGAACTATCTTGCTTGACCAGAAAAGGATGCGCTGCGTGTTGGTGAATTTAAACTTCGGACTGTGTTTCGAAATTTTCTGGTTGAAATACTTCTTTGTGTCTTTGCTGATAATCCACATAAAGTACAAGCCACCATAAAGAAATACCCAATAAATATGCTGGAATTTGTGAATTCCACGCTTTTTCTGACCATGGTGAAAACGGAAAAACATACCCGCATCGAGGTCATCATCCATTCCTTCTACATTGGTGTAGGTATGATGGTTTACTACGTGTTTCTGTTTCCAGAAATAGGCATCACCACCCAGAAAATTGAGCGAATATGCCATGATGGTGTTTACTTTGGGATTGCTGGAATAGCTGTCGTGGCTGCCATCGTGCATGATATTAAAGCCAATGAGAGCCATACTTACACCGAAGAGACAGCAAAGAGTGAGGGCCAGCCATGCGTTTTGGGGTGTAAAAAACACCAGCCAAACATACAATGCCGCAAACATGGAGATGATAACGACTGATTTGCCTATCAAAGCAGAATTACCATACGGTGTGGTGTTGTTAGCCTTAAAGTAGGCGTCAGTTTTTTGCTTTAGGGCTGCCATGAATCCGGTGCCCTGATTTTGGAAAGTAATAGTTGCCATAAGTTTTTCAAGGTGGAGTCAAACTCCATTGGCAAATATAATGTGTTACAAGTGTAACAATGACAAAATTCAGTTCTTCAACTGATAATGATTGTGCATTAATAAATTACACAACGCTGTAAAGCAACAAAGACCGCATATTGCGGTCTTTGTCCTAAAATTTGTACTTGTTGGAATTATCCCTTCATTACGCTGTCAAAGATGGCTTTGAAAGCGGCGGGATCGTTCATGGCGATATCGGCAAGCACCTTGCGGTTGATTTCCAGCTTGCTGTTGTTTAATTTACCCATGAACTGGCTGTAGCTGATACCGTTTTCGCGGCATGCTGCATTGATACGCACAATCCAAAGTGAGCGGAATTCACGCTTCTTAACCTTACGGTCGCGGTAAGCGTAGCTCCAGCCTTTTTCTACGGCGTTCTTGGCTACGGTCCAAACATTGGAGCGACGACCAAAGTAACCTTTGGCGTGCTTCAGGATTTTCTTTCTGCGAGCCCTGCTCGCTACGTTGTTGACGGATCTTGGCATATTATTTTAGTTTATTGGCTTTAGCGACGTGCTTTCACACATACTTTGGGAGCTACGGCCAGAGTTTCGTTTTTTATTTACCCAGGCGGAGCATGAATTTAACATTGCTCATGTCGGCATCGGTTACGATGGCGTCATTTCCGAGGGCGCGCTTACGCTTGGTGGCCTTCTTGGTAAGAATGTGATTCTTGAAAGCCTTGGCGCGTTTTACTTTTCCGGTGCCGGTTACCTTGAACCGCTTTTTAGCACTGGAATTGGTTTTCATTTTAGGCATATCTGTATTTCTTTTATTTTTTTCCTTTGGGTGCAAGCAGTATGGCTACTTTCTTGCCTTCTTCTTTGGGTTCCATTTCAAGCTTAGCAACACCTTCTTCAATCAAGGCATTGGCAAACCGCATGAGCAAATCCACACCACGCTGTTTGTAGATGATGGTTCTTCCCCTGAAGAATACATAGGCACGAACTTTATTTCCTTCTCCAAGGAAGCTGCGTGCATGTTTCAGTTTGAAATCCACATCATGATCGTCGGTATTGGGACCGAAACGAATTTCCTTTACCAGTTGTTTAACCGCATTGGCTTTGATTTCCTTTTGCTTCTTTTTCTGTTCGTAAAGAAACTTCTTATAATCTACCAGTTTGCAGACCGGAGGCGTGGCGGTTCCTGAGATTTCCACCAGATCCACACCCAGTTCATAAGCCATTTCGATGGCTTTTGCGGTGGGATAAACACCTACTTCAACATTGTCGCCTACAAGACGCACCTCGGGTGCAACGATTTTTTCGTTGATACGGTGCAAATCTTCCTTTTTGCGTGGACCCCTGTGAAACTGGCCTGGTGTACTCAATTTTTTTATCAAATTTTTGTTTCGCTGAGAACCTGATCTGTGAAAACCTGAAGACTCAAACTTCCTAGGTCCGCGCCGCCATGCTTCCTTACAGACACTTCACCGGCGGCGGCTTCTTTCTCGCCTACAATGAGCATGTAAGGTATTTTGGCGACCTCGGCATCCCGGATTTTTCTTCCGGCTTTCTCCGATCGTTCGTCAACGAAGGCGCGAATATCGGCCTTTTTTAGGAATTCTGCAACATGAATTGCATAATCCAGGAATTTATCGCTGATAGGAAGTATGGCAACCTGACGTGGAGCCAGCCAAACCGGGAAGTTTCCGGCGTAGTGTTCCAGCAAAAAGCCCACAAAGCGCTCATGGGTGCTCAAAGGTGCACGGTGTATGATAATGGGACGTTCCTTTTCGTTTTTATCATTGATGAAACTGAGGTCAAAACGCTCGGCCTGGGCAAAATCGACCTGGTTGGTTGCAAGGGTAAACTCACGGCCGATGGCACTCCACACCTGAATATCAATTTTAGGTCCATAGAAAGCAGCTTCATCCTCTACTTCAACAAAGGGAATTCCGCTGCGCACCAATACATCGCGAACCATGTTCTCGGTTTTAGCCCAAAGCTCGGGGTTGTTGATGTATTTCTGTCCCAGTTTGGCGGGATCGTGCTTGCTGAACCGCATTACATATTTCTCAATACCAAATACTTTGAAATAACGCAGATAAAGCTCATTCACGGAACGGAACTCCTGTTCAAACTGCGCCTCGGTACAATAAATATGGGCATCGTTCATCTGCAGGCTGCGCACACGCATCAACCCAAACAATTCACCGCTTTGCTCATAGCGATAGCAGGTACCGTATTCAGCCAGGCGGATAGGAAGTTCTTTATATGAACGTGGCAGCGCACCAAAAATCTTGTGGTGATGCGGACAGTTCATAGCTTTCAGGTAGTACTTCTCACCATCAAGTTCCATGGCGGGAAACATACTGTCTTTGTAATATGGAAGGTGCCCGCTTTTCAGATACATGCTTTCACGAGCAATGTGCGGTGTTTTCACCCGCTGATAGCCATGCTCTTTTTCGGTTTGTTTGGCAAATGCTTCCAGCGTTTCTATTATCTGACCGCCATTGGGTAGCCACAGAGGCAGGCCGGGACCTACATCATCATCGAAAGTAAAAATCTCGAGTTCTTTACCCAGTTTGCGGTGGTCGCGCTTTTTGGCTTCCTCCAGCATCATCAGGTATTCGTCCAATTCTGATTTTTTGGGAAAAGTGATGGCATATACCCTTGTGAGCTGCTTATTCTTCTCGCTTCCCCTCCAGTAGGCACCTGCAGTAGAAATGAGCTTAATGGCTTTGATAAAGCCAGTATGGGGAATATGAGGTCCACGGCACAAATCAGTAAAGGCGCCCTGTTCGTAAAAGGTTATTTCACCATCGTTCAGATCCTGCAGCAGTTCCAGTTTATAGGGATCCTGCTTTTCGGCAAAATAGGCAATAGCTTCCTGCTTGGGCATTTCGCGGCGAACAAAGGCATTTTCCTGTTTTGCCAGCTCGTTCATTTTTGCCTCAACTTTGGCAAAATCTTCCGACGAGAAGGTTTTATCTCCGAAGTCTATATCGTAGTAAAATCCGTTTTCAATGGGCGGACCGATACCGAGTTTTATTCCTGGATACAATGCTTCCAGTGCTTCAGCCAGCAGGTGGGCCGAGCTGTGCCAGAATGTTTTTTTACCATCCGTGTCGTTCCAGGTAAGCAAAGCGAGGGTTGCGTCTTCGTGAATGGGGCGGGTAGCATCCCACACATTACCATTAATTTTGGCCGACAGCACATTTCTGGCCAGACCTTCGCTGATACTTTTGGCAATTTCCAGTGCGGTGATACCGGCGGGATATTCTCTGACGGCACCATCGGGGAAAGTAATACGGATTTGCATTGACACGGATAAATTGGGATTGCAAAATTACTAATAATCGGCGGTGCAAGCGAAGTTTGGCAAAAGATTGCTGTTTTTATTGACAAATGACATGAGAACCATGTATATTTGCACCCCGGTTTGGTGAGGTGGGTGAGAGGCTGAAACCACCAGTTTGCTAAACTGACGTACGGGGTAACTCGTACCGCGGGTTCGAATCCCGCCCTCACCGCAAACACTGAAAGACCCCGCGAATAGCGGGGTTTTTTGTTGCAAAGCCGGCGAATCTGCCGAGCGAGCAGCGAAGGCAAGATAGCAAGGCTTTGCAACAAAAAGCGGCCGACCGGAGGGAGGCCGTCTTTCAGGGTTTGCTGCTCCCCCATTCCGGGTTCACGAGCGAACGCAGTGAGCGAGTAATCTCGGCTAGTTTACAGTTGACAGTGGATAGTCTACAGTTAAAAATTAGCCAATTCAGGGTTTGCTGCTCCCCCATTCCGGGTTCACGAGCGAGGGTTTTTCATGCACAGATTTCAACTGCAAGCTTGCTTGCCCCTGGGCAGATTGATTGATCGTTAGTCTCGGCTGCGCCGAGACTAACGATTGAACCTATAGGGGGTGGTTCCACCAACAAAAGCCAGGGCTGCTGCCCTGATTTTTCTTTTTCAGACCTGTGCCTTCAAGCAAGCTTGGGCTTGGTCTGAAAAAGAAAAACCCACACTTTCGTGTGGGCTTTTTTTGGTGGTCGGGAAGACAGGATTCGAACCTGCGACCCTCTGGTCCCAAACCAGATGCGCTACCGGCCTGCGCTACTTCCCGAAAAGCGACCCCAGTTGGACTCGAACCAACGACCTACTGCTTAGAAGGCAGTTGCTCTATCCAGCTGAGCTATGGGGTCAATGGGGCCGCAAAGGTAAGGATTTATGGCGACTTTCAAAGATTCTATTTAATGTTTATTGATTTTACAGAATATCAATCCCCATTTTTCCCTAATCTTGCGCTCCCATGTTACTCGACCTTTCCGACGCTCGGCTGCAAGCCTCCGCATTGCATTACATTGGCAATAAAAACAGCGATGAGGGCTGTTTTATCAGCGATGAAACCCTATGGCTTCAGGATGAAAACCAGCAAAAGGCCATCCGCAAATTTGTTGTTTCCGGTTTTGCAGAAGGCGAAACCTGGCGGTTTACCCATACCAGTGAAGTTGGCATGAATGAAACGTACGTATTCTGCAATCGCCTGTTTGAAAACCCTGATGGCATCCTTTCTATTTCGTCCGAGCTAGCCAAACACCTTTACGAAAAAAGCGACCATCCGCAGGTAAAACCGGGCGAATTCATGGTGGCTACACTGGAAAACTGTTTTTTTCAAAATCAGGTATGCAAAGGCATTGCCCTCATCAAAATCGAACACAAAGATTTATTTATGCGGCTGAGGCAGGTGGGCCAGGGCTGGGACATTCAGCTAATAGAAGGATTGCAACTTCAAAAACCCGACAGAGCCTGCCTGGTTCTGGAACTCAATGCGGAAGAAGGCTACACACTGCTGCTTTCCGACAAATCTAAAAGTAATGAAACCCAATACTGGCGGGATGATTTTTTACAAATAAAACCGGCTGCCGACAACTACAACTTCACCAGTTCGGTAATGAAGGTAACCAAGGAATTTGTAACCAAAGAGATGCCTGATGAATTTGCCGTTTCCAAAACAGACAGCATGGAATTGCTGAGTCGGTCCATGGATTATTTTAAAACAAATGATCAGTTTGATAAAAAATCATTTGCCGAAACCGTTTTTCAGGATGACCGGATGATTGATTCATTCATGAAATACGAAGAAGACTACTGCAAATACCATGAGTTGCCCAGCGCAGAGCAGTTTGAAATCAACAATACGGCCGTAAAAAAACAGGCCAAAATCTATAAGAGTATTCTGAAACTGGACAAAAACTTCCATATATATATTCACGGAAACCGCGAGATGATTCAAAAAGGGACGGACCCTGACGGTCGTAAGTTTTACAAGATTTATTTTGAAAACGAGGAATAATTCGGTATATTTAAATTAAAATTGCCCCATGGAAACGACACCTGCCGCTGAACCCGTAAAGCAAAAATCAGGTTGGCCCAAAATACTGGCATTTATCTTTTTAATCGGTATTATCCTGTATCTGGCCATTAAGCTGAAAGACGCCGAAGCAGGCAGAGATAAACACACCCGAAAACTGGAGCAGCAGATTAAAGAGCAGCAAAAAATTCTGAATGCCTTAAACAGCATTATTAGAGAACAGTCAGGGCAACTTCAGGAATACAAGCCCTACCAGGCCAATATCAGAGCAGCAGCACTGCGCGATTCCATTTACAGGCTCCTTCCCTACGCCTTTGGTGAAACGGTTTATATTATGCCCGACAGCCTAAAAGCAACCATTAATGCCATCAATATTAGCGGCAATGCCAGCGAATACAGCATAAAATATCTGGTTCGCACCCGCAAAGGAGATTATCTTTCCGTGTCCATTACCGATCTCAAAAAGTAACCTGTTTGTCAATAATTTAATGGTAACCGGGCGAAAAAGCCCGTTTGAAATGCAAGGGCATGAATTTTGTTCATAGGATAAATAAGAACTTAACCCTATTATTGAGCAAGATTTATGAGTGCAGCGAATTTTAAATTCAGAGACATAAAAACTTATTGCAGCACAGAGTGGCTGGCTAACAATACCAAGAAATACCGAAGCGTATTTGATGAGCAGGAAATTGCCTATCTATATTGTGAGGTTTCCTTGTTTAACAAACTATTTGACGATAAAACCTGGAAACTGCAAATGCAGCTGAAATGCTATGACCAGGAAAACAACGAAATATGCGACCTGAACTGTGATCGGGATGTTGACCCCACCGACTCCATCATTTATGTTCGAGAAGGCTGGGGTGTAAAAACACCCGGGGCATACTGGAAAGCAGGCGTTTACCGTTGGGAAGCATGGATTAACGGCGAACTGACAGCAACCAAAACTTTCTACGTGGAAAATGTGGGGATGGTGCGTTCCGGCATGAATCCCTACTTTAAAATTGAAACTGTAAAGCTATACGAAGGTCCGGACGAAAACACACGCTCCGAAGACCGAAAATACTATACGGTATTCAGTGCAATGAGCACCCGCTATGTATGGGTGGAAGTAAACACCAAAAACCTAACCCGGAAAAGCCAGGATTTACCGGTGGAACTGATATTTAACTTCCGCACTGCCAACGGATATCTCAAAGGTTCGGTAACCAAACTCTTCTTTATCAAACCCAATGATGAAAACTTTACCGCCACTATCGGCTGGGGCAGTGATATAGTTGGAACCTGGTCGCGCGGCGAGTATTATGCCGAAATCGTATTCATGGATGAATTGCTTGCGAGCATGCCATTCGAAATCGGTGACGACTATGTGGAAGCCACTGAGGAGGATTTTCTGCCACTAACCCAAATAGAATTTGTGCATTTGGAAGATGAGGACGAAGCAACCACAGAATCACAGGGCCGGGTGGAAAAAGAAGAATCAGCCGAAGCGCAGAATTTTGAGGAGGTAATGAAAGAGCTGGACCAGCTGATTGGGCTGGGCGGTATCAAACAAAAAATTCATGAATACTCAGATTACCTGAGGTTCGTTGCGCTGCGCCGCGAAAAAGGTTTTGAAGAATCGGATAAAATTAACCTGCATGCGGTATTCAAAGGCAATCCCGGCACCGGAAAAACCACCGTGGCAAGATTGCTGGGCAAAATTTATAAAGAACTCGGTTTACTGAAAAAAGGCCATGTGCACGAAGTAGACCGAGGTGATCTGGTTGCAGAATTTATCGGACAAACAGCGCCAAAAACCAAGGAAGCCATCAAGAAAGCCAAAGACGGCATCCTGTTTATTGACGAAGCATACAGCCTGGCACGCAAAGATGAAGACAGTAAGGATTTTGGCCGTGAAGCCATTGAAGTGCTGCTGAAAGAATTAAGCGATTCCAATGACATTGCCATTGTGGTGGCCGGCTACCCCGAAGAAATGGAAGTATTCCTTGAATCCAATCCGGGTTTAAAGAGCCGTTTCAATATGTACTATGATTTTGCTGACTACGTCCCTCAGGAATTGGTTCAAATTGCTGAATTTGCCGCAGGCAAAAAGGGAGTTCACTTTACGGATGCGGCCAAGGAAGTACTCTACAAATATCTGGTAGACAAATACCGCGATCGTGACAAGTTTTTCGGCAATGCCCGTATGGTAAACAGCATTGTGGATGAAGCCAAGATGAACCTGGGGCTGCGCATTATGAAAACCGCCAAACCGGCAGAACTCACCAAAGAACAGTTATCAGACATAGAACCGGTTGACCTGCAAAAGATCATGACGACAGGCAAAGGCATGCTCCCCGATATTCCTATCGATGAGGAATTGCTGAAAGAAAGCCTGGGCAAGCTGAAGCGCATGATTGGCCTGAATAAGGTAAAGCAAGACATTGACGAGCTGATAAAGCTGGTACGCTACTACAAAAGTCAGGGCAAGGATGTGCGCAAGGCATTCAGCCTGCACAATGTATTCAGCGGCAACCCCGGTACAGGAAAAACCACCGTGGCGCGTATTCTCGCACAGATATACAAAGCATTGGGAATTCTGGAACGCGGGCACCTTGTGGAATGCGACAGACAGAGTCTGGTGGGCGGTTATGTAGGCCAAACTGCCATTAAAACTTCAGACCTGATTAACAAAGCCATTGGGGGTGTATTGTTTGTGGATGAGGCTTACAGTCTCACCGACGGCGGTCCCAACGATTTTGGACGTGAAGCCGTGGAAACCCTGCTAAAACGCATGGAAGACCGAAGAGGTGAGTTTATTGTGATTGCAGCCGGTTACACCCAGAACATGGAGAAATTCATGGAATCCAACCCGGGGTTGAAGAGCCGCTTCGATAAAGTTTTCTACTTTGAGGATTTCAATTCCGATGAACTGTTTACCGTGGCTGTCAATCAGCTGGCCGAAAACAACATTATGCCCGATGCCGCTGCCTCAGAACACCTGAAGAAATACATTGAATTCATGTATAAAAACCGTGACAAGTATTTCGGAAACGGCCGCAGTGTGCGCAAAGTGATTGAAGAAGCCATACGCAACCAGCATCTGCGACTGAGCGAATTGCCGAAAAACAAACAGACCGCAAAAGCCATTACCACGCTGGTGCTCGAGGATGTGGAAGAATTCAGCACAGATATAAAGCCCGGAACTCCCGGCGGCGGAATTGGATTTCGTTAACCTGAATTGACCTGCGGATATTAACTTCGCGGCCGACATGAACGGCTTTTCCCTGGTTATTCCTTTTCCTTCGTTTCTCGATTATGTTTTTGGCAGTGTAGTATTGCTGTTCATGGGCATTAGCTGGTACTACTTTTTCCGCTTCTACATCAAGGTAAAACGCCGTAAACCGGAACCTGCAAACAGCTATCCACCGGTATCTATTGTTATTGCCGCGAAAAATGAACTGCCCAACCTGCAGCAGTTTTTGCCATTATGGCTGGAGCAGGATTATCCGGAATTTGAAGTTATCATTACCGATGACGGCAGCACTGACGGCACGGCAGAATGGATGGCGCCGCTGGTAATTGAGAACCCCAGGTTAAAATACGTGCACCTGGATGCAGAATACGTAAAAATGCACGGCAAGAAAATCGCCCTAACGCTGGGCTTTAAAGCCGCCCGCTACGCACATTTCCTGCTCACGGATGCCGATTGCCGACCCGGCAGTAAATACTGGCTTAAAACCATGGCTACACCGTTTTCACAAGGTGCAGAAGTGGTACTGGGATATTCTCCCCTGCATGCCGGCAAAGGCTTTCTGGGACGTCTTATTCGTTTTGAAACCCTGCTCACCGCCCTCAACTACCTGGGTTTTGCCATGGCAGGAAAACCTTACATGGGCGTGGGAAGAAACCTGGGTTACACCCGTCGCATATATGACAGCGTAAACGGATTTTCGGCGCATTATTATCTGCCGGCCGGGGATGACGATTTATTTGTGCAATCAGTTGCCAGCGCAGGCAATACCGCCGTGGTCATTCACCCCGATGCCATTACATGGAGTAAAGGCAAGAGCACCTGGTCGGAATACATCAAACAACGCATCCGTCACCTGTGGATTGGCAAATACTATGACAGTGCCGTGAAAAGGCAACTGGGCTGGTTCAGCGTGGCACAGTTGTTTTTCTGGACCCTGGTGACTGTTTGGTTTTTCTTCAGCAACTGGTTTGTATACCCGCTGGTATTGCTGCTGCTGAAGTTAACACCGGAATGGATTATCTTTTTTGGGCGCAGCCGGGCGCTTAAAATCAGCGGGGTCGCCTTGCTTTATCCTTTCTGGAACTGGTTTCACACCTATTGGTATCTAATTATCGGCATCAGGGCATTTTTTGCAAAAAAACCGGCATGGTAAGCGCAGATATCATTTTTAGCCATTTTCCGGATTTCTCCGAAAAACAAAAACAGCAATTTCTTCAAATGGAGGCGCTGTATACCGAACATAACCAGCGGGTAAATGTCATTTCGCGTAAAGACATGGATATGTTTTACCTGCACCATGTGCTGCACAGCCTGGCACTGGCCAAAGCCTTCGAATTTCCTGCAGGCAGCGAAGTAATCGACATTGGCACCGGTGGTGGATTTCCGGGTATTCCCCTGGCAATTATGTTTCCTGATGTGGAATTTACGCTGTGCGACAGCATTGGCAAAAAAGTAGCCGTTGTTGCCGATGTGATTGAGAAACTGGAATTAAAAAATGCTGTTGCCGTAAACAGCCGCACGGAAACCCTGAATAAACACTTTGACATTGCCACCGCCCGCGCCGTGGCTCCCATGCTTAACCTATGGACCTGGATGCAGGGAAAATGGAACCATAAACCCTGTTTTTATTTGTTGAAAGGCGGCGATTTGGCTGAAGAAACCGCTGAATTATTGAAGGTTCAATCCTCTATAAAAATTCAGGAACAGCCCATTTCCCAATGGTATGAGGAACCTTTCTTTGAAACAAAAAAAGTAATTTCTATTTATGCTTAAACAAGGCCTGCCGCTTTTTCCAGCGCACGGTCCAGCCCGTTTGCATCTTTGCCACCGGCGGTAGCAAAAAACTTTTGTCCGCCGCCACCGCCCTGAATTTCGCGGGCAAGTTCCCTGACCATGGCCGAAGCATCCCATCCTTTTGATGCCACCAGCTCATCGCTGATCATCACCGCCAGTCCGGGTTTTTCTTCGTATGACCAGCCCAGCACACAAAACAGATTAGGAATTTCGTTTTTGAGTTGAAATGCAATATCCTTGGCGGCATCGGCTCCGTCTATCTGCACGCGGGCAATCAACACCTGCACCCCATTTATTTCCTTTACCAAAGAACGAATACGTTGCTTCTCTGACTGGTTTTTTTCACGCCTGAATTGCTCAACCGTTTTTCTGAGTCCATCCAGTTCTTCCTGCATTTTTACAATGGCCTGAAGAATATCTTTGGGGTTACCCAGTTGTTCCGCAATTTGCTGTTCTTTGGCCTGAAGGTTTTGCAACATCCTGAAGGCTTCCGCGCCCGTAACAGCCTCTACCCTTCTCACACCTGCTGCCACACTGCTTTCCGAAACGAACTTAAACATCCCGATTTGCGCCGTATTGGCCACATGGGTTCCCCCGCACAATTCCATGCTGTAATTCTTATCAAACACGATCACACGCACCGTATCGCCGTACTTTTCGCCGAAAAGTGCGGTAGCGCCCATTTTCATGGCTTCATCGATGGGCATATCGCGGTGTTCCTGCAAGGCAATGCCTTCGCGGATTTTTTCGTTCACGCGCTCTTCCACCTGCTGCAATTCCTCGTCGCTCATTTTCCCAAAGTGCGAAAAATCAAAACGCAGGTACTGTTCGTTTACAAGACTGCCCTTTTGTGCCACGTGGCTGCCCAACACCTCTCTCAATGCGGAATGCATAAGGTGGGTTGCACTATGGTTATTGTTGATGGCTGCACGGCGCAGTCCATCTACAGTTGCCACGAAAGTATCATCCGTATGCTGCGGTAGTTTATCGCATATGAGAATATGCAGTTTATTTTCTTTCTGGGTATCCAGCACGCTTATAACATCGCCGTTAGAGCCGGTCAAAACACCCGAATCGCCCACCTGTCCGCCGCTTTCGGCATAAAACGGGGCCATATTCAGTACCAGCTGATACTGGTCTTTGCCCTTTGTTTTTACAGTTCTGAATCGGCTGATGTGGGTATGGGTTTCCAACACGTCATAGCCCACAAACTTCTCTTCAGCATCGGTCATCAGCAACTGCCAGTCACCGGTCTCTTTGCTGGCATCGGCGCGGCTCCGCTCCTTTTGCTTGTTCAATTCTGCCTGAAAACCCTGCACGTCGGTATTTAAACCGCGTTCACGGGCAATCAGTTCGGTAAGGTCCAGCGGAAAACCATAAGTATCGTATAGTTCGAAGGCAGTGGTTCCGCTTACGTCTTTGCCCTTATTAGTTTCAAAATAATCGTTCAGCAAACCCAAACCTGTACTAAGGGTGCGGAAAAATGAGGCTTCTTCTTCTTTGATCACCCGAGCAACAAAATCCTGCTGGGCTTTCAATTCGGGGAAAGATGCAGAAAAATAAGCGGCCAGCGAAGGGATCAACCTGTGCAGGAAAGGTTCAGACAGATTGAGGTAGCTGTACCCGTATCGCACAGCCCTGCGCAGAATGCGGCGCACCACATAACCCGCGCCTGTATTGGAAGGCAGCTGTCCATCGGCAATACACAACGAAACCGCACGAATGTGGTCAGCTATTACACGGAAGGCGATATCGGAAGCCTCTGCAGCACCATACTTTATGCCTGCAATCACTGATGTTTCATCAATAATGAAGCTAAAAATATCGGTATCGTAATTGCTCTTTTTACCCTGTATAACGCGGGTAAGGCGCTCAAAGCCCATTCCGGTATCCACATGCTGCGCCGGAAGTTTTTCCAGGCTTCCGTCTGCCTTGCGGTTGAATTCCATGAACACGAGGTTCCAGATTTCAATTACTTCGGGATCGCCGGTATTTACCAGCGTTGCTCCTGAAACACGCTCCCGCTCTGCATCATCGCGCATGTCGAAGTGAATTTCACTACAGGGACCGCAGGGTCCTGTGTCGCCCATTTCCCAGAAATTGTCTTTTTTATTTCCGTTGATTATTCTGTCGGCAGGCAAAAACTGCTTCCAGGTGTCAAAAGCATCCTGATCAAAAGCGATGTTGCTGGCTTCATCACCTTCAAAAACCGTTACATACAGTCGCTCTTTAGGCAGCTGATACACTTCTGTGAGCAATTCCCAGGCCCAGTTGATGGCATCGGCTTTGAAATAATCGCCAAAACTCCAGTTGCCCAGCATTTCGAACATGGTGTGGTGGTAGTGATCGTGTCCTACCTCCTCGAGATCGTTGTGTTTACCGCTTACACGCAAACATTTCTGGCTGTTGGCTACCCGTTTTTCGGTTGCCACGGCATTTCCCAGGAAAAAATCCTTGAACTGGTTCATTCCTGCATTGGTAAACATCAGGGTTGGATCGCCTTTTACCACAATAGGAGCTGATGGCACTACCCTGTGTCCTTTGGAGGCCAAAAAGTTAAGAAACTGCTGTTTTATCTCTAAGCTGCTGCGCATAAACGGTTACAAAGATAAGGACGGCTGACTTTTGTTCATGAAAAATGGCGCCCGAAAGCGCCATTTCAACATTCAATCCGGTTAAAATCAGGCAGTGCCGCTCATTTTGGGCGCTGCCGCTTTGATCTCTTCACTGGCGCCATCGGCAAATTTGGCAAAATTGGTATTAAACAACTCAGCCAGCTTTTCGCACTGTTTGTCGTATGCTCCTTTGTCTTCCCAGGTATTGCGGGGATTCAGCAGTTCTGCAGGCACATTCGGACAGTTGGTGGGCATGGCAAAGCCAAATACAGGATGGTTTTCAAAAGCAACACCGTCCAGCTGACCTTCCAGCGCCGCGGTGATCATGGCGCGGGTGTAAGACAGTTTCATGCGGCTTCCCACACCGTAAGGACCTCCGGTCCAGCCGGTATTCACCAGCCATACGTTTACATTGGGATGCTGATGCAATTTTTTACCCAGCATTTCGGCGTATTTGGTGGGATGCAAAGGCAGGAAAACCTGACCAAAGCAAGCTGAGAAAGTAGCCTGAGGCTCGGTTACACCGGCTTCGGTACCTGCAACCTTGGCAGTATATCCGCTGATGAACTGATACATAGCCTGTCCGGGTGTGAGTTTGCTGATAGGAGGCAATACACCAAAAGCATCGGCTGTAAGGAAGAAAATATTCTGGGGCGCATCACCCATGCTGGGAACAGCGATATTGTCGATATAATCAATGGGATAAGCCACGCGGGTATTTTCTGTTACCGAAATATCATCGTAGTTGGGCGAATTGGTTCCTTCGAAGAATCGCACATTTTCCACCAGGGCACCGGGTTTGATGGCATTCCAGATTTGTGGTTCTTTTTCTTCGGTCAGGTTTACGCATTTGGCGTAGCAACCACCTTCAAAGTTGAATACATTTTTGTCTGACCAGCCGTGCTCGTCATCGCCAATCAGCTTGCGGCTGGGATCTGCGCTCAGCGTGGTTTTTCCGGTACCGCTCAGTCCAAAAAACACAGCAGTATCGCCTTTGGCGCCAATGTTGGCACTGCAGTGCATGCTTAGCACACCATGCTCATGAGGCAGCACATAATTCAACACGCCAAAAATGCCTTTCTTAATTTCACCGGTATAGCCGGAACCGCCAATCAGGATGATTTTGCGCGACATGTTTACGATGGTGAAATTGTGCTGACGGGTTCCGTCCTCTGCGGGATTGGCACGGAAAGAAGGTGCTGCCAGAATCAGCCACTCAGTGGGAGCTGTGGCAATTTCCTCGGCTGTGGGGCGCAGAAACAAGTGCTTGGCGAACAAGTTCTGATAAGCACTTTCAGTTACCACACGAATATTCAAACGGTAGGCCGGATCGGCACAAGCATAGGCATGACGAACAAAAATATCTTTACCGCCCAGGTGGTTTACAACTTTATTGAGCAGATTGTCGAATTTTTCGCTTTCAAAAGGCTGATTTACAGCACCCCACCAAATAACATCCTCGGTGGTTGCGTCTTTTACAGTGAATTTATCCTTCGGACTGCGACCCGTGAATTCTCCGGTATCGGCAGCAAGCGCTCCTGTGTTGGTGAGCTTACCCTCGTTGCGTTCCAGGGCCTTTTTTACCAGTTCTTCGGTAGTCAGATTTTCAAAGACCGCAGCTGCGGTTGTTTTAATTTTAGAAATGATTTCCTGATTATTCATGGGTTTTATCCGCTAATTTCGGAGCTGCAAAATTACCTTTAATTGTTCAACCTTTGATGCTCACTTTCTCCACATTTAGATATCAAGTCCTAAAAATCAGGTCTGTATTGCCTTTCTTTTCGCTATTTGGACTGATTCTACATTCCAGCATTGCAGTTTCACAGCCCACCGTGACCCTCAATAAAGCAAGAGAAACCGGTATTATCGCCGGACTTGCTGTTCACAGCCTCGTGAATCTGAAACTGGAATCGAACAAGGCCGTTGGAAACATCCATTACTGGAAAATCCGGGGTATTGACAAGGCGGCACCGTTGTATTTCAGTCCAAAAATAGCCCGTGCGTCTGACATCACCTTTGCCTCAGCAAGCCTGCTGGTATTGTATGGAATTGCACAAAGACAATCTCCCGAAAGAAACAAAGCAACCCTGCTGATGACGCAGAACTTGTGGATGACCTGGAACATTACCCAAACCACCAAAATATTCGCCATGCGGGCCAGACCCTATGCCAATGAAGCCGGATTCATCGCTCGAAAAAACGATGATGCCTACAGTTTTTTTAGCGGACATACTTCCCTCACTGCCTGCATGGCCGCCAGCCATTATTTTTATGACCGAACCCTGCCTGTAAATGACAAAAAACCTGCTGTTACTCTTGGCCTGGCGGCACTCAGTATCGGCACCGGCATCCTTCGCATCAAAGCGGGAAAGCACTTCCCTACCGACGTTCTGGCAGGCGCCATTTTGGGCACGGGAGTTGCATACCTAAATACAAAACTGCATGCGCGCTAAACATTTTTGGATTGGAATAGGTTTGATTGTACTGGCCGGATGTGCCAGCAAACAGTCTCAACATAAAGATACGAAAAAAATTTCACATACACAAGAAAATATGAATACAGATACTGCCATACTTGCCGGCGGTTGTTTTTGGTGCCTGGATGCCGTTTACCGGCAAATGGAAGGCATCGTGAGCATCGAATGCGGTTACGCCAACGGAAAAATCAAAAACCCAACCTACAAGGAAGTTTGCTCGGGCCTCAC
The DNA here is from genome assembly GCA_947463125.1 of Flavobacteriales bacterium. Taxonomy (GTDB): domain Bacteria; phylum Bacteroidota; class Bacteroidia; order NS11-12g; family UBA955; genus RGEC01. The sequence goes on from CANHQZ010000038.1 coordinate 22,340, forward strand.
AGGCCATGCAGAAGTAACCCAACTGGTATTTGATACGGATAAAACCAGTTATGCGGAAATCCTCACTGTTTTCTGGAAAATCCATGACCCAACCACGCTGAATCGCCAGGGGAACGATATTGGAACCCAATACCGCAGCGGTATTTACTACCGCAATGATTCTCAAAAGGAAATTGCCCTAAAAAGCCAGGAGGCAGCAGAGGAAGCCAAACTTTGGGAAGACCCCATAGTAACGGAAATTGTCCCATTGGATTGCTATTATCCCGCCGAAGATTACCACCAGGATTATTACACCAACAACCCCGACCAGCCTTATTGCGTAGCCGTTGTTGGAGAAAAAGCGGCCAAATTTCGCAAGCTTTTTGCCGACAAACTGAAAAAGTAACCGCATGTTGAAAGGCGCTGCTCTAAAGTCACACCTTCAGCATTTGTCTGACAAGTACGGCTTTATCGCTGTGGGGGTGGCTGCTGCGCGAAAACTGGATGAAGAAGAAGACCGCTTAAAAACCTGGCTGGAAAAGGGTTATCATGGAACCATGCACTACATGGAAAACCATTTTGACAAACGCCTCGACC
>CANHQZ010000039.1 GCA_947463125.1 Flavobacteriales bacterium
GACACCTCCAAATCCCATGCAACGATATAAACTGCCCAGGAAAAACATTCTGCGCAGTCAAAAAGCCATTACCGGGTTGTTTCAGCCCGGTTTTTTTGTTAGCAGCTACCCCCTCCGCATCAATTATCTTTTGCAACCCAAATCTGAGGGGCTTCCTGATGTTCAGGTCCTTTTCAGTGTCAGTAAGAGACGGTTTAAAAAAGCCACCGACCGCAACCGTGTGAAACGCCTGCTGCGTGAGGTTTACCGTCTCAATCAGCAGCGATTGGCAGGCCTAAACCTGCCAGATGAGCAACAACTGGCCATCGCGCTCATCTACACCGGAAATGAAATGATGACATTCCAAATCATACAAACGGCTTTTTTGCAGTGTATGCAGAAAATGGAAAGGAAAATGAACCATGCGTAAGGTGGCCATCTTCCTCATTCGTATTTATCAGTATGTGCTGAGTCCGCTGTTTCCCAAAAGCTGTCGTTACGAGCCTTCCTGCAGTGAATACGGGGTGCAGGCGTTTAAAAAGCACGGTTTTTTCAAAGGATTTAAACTCACTGCCAAACGCATCGGGCGCTGCCATCCCTGGGGCGGAAGCGGATATGATCCGGTTCCATGACCGAATTTTCCGCTTTCTCTTTGATATATCAAGTATTTCCCCTATTTTTGCACCCCCTAAAAAAGCACTTTTACAATGAACCACAATCAGTATGAAACCGTGATCATTTTAACACCCGTGCTCTCTGAACAACAGATGAAAGATGCTGTTAAAGGCTACAGAGAGCTGATCACAGGTAACGGTGGGGAGATGGTCCACGAAGAAAACTGGGGCCTGACCAAATTAGCCTATCCCATCGACAAAAAAGGCACGGGATTTTATCATTTGTTTGAATTCAAAGCAAACCCTGAGTTCATCAAAACCTTCGAACTGGCTTTCCGCCGTGATGAGCGCATCATGCGTTACCTCACCATCAAGCTGGATAAGTGGGGTGTTGATTACAACGACAGGAAGCGCAAAGGTGAATTCAATCAGCCTAAAACTGTAGCTGTAGAGGAGGCCGCATCATGAGCAAAGAAGTAAACTTTATCTTCAACCAGACACCCCAGGTGTTGCAGAAGAAAAAATACTGCCGCTTCAAGAAGCACGGTATCCGTCACATCGACTACAAAGACAAAGACTTCCTGCTGAAGTTTGTGAACGATCAGGGCAAGATTCTTCCCCGTCGTATCACCGGTACTTCACTCAAGTTTCAACGCAAAATTTCCGTAGCTATCAAGCGCGCAAGACACCTGTCTCTGTTGCCTTTCGTGGCTGACGGCTTAAAATAAGAAGGAGGAGAAAATTATGAAGATCATCCTGACACAAGACGTGAAAAACCTGGGCCACAAAGACGATGTGGTAGTGGTGAAAGACGGATACGGACGCAATTACCTCATCCCCAAAGGCATGGCCAAACTGGCTACCGACGGTGCGATGAAGATGCTGGCCGAAGATATCCGCCAGCGTGCGTTTAAAGTTGAAAAACTCCGCAAAGATGCTGAGCAGATTTCTGCCAAGCTGAATGGCGCCTCTGTTACCGTGAAAACCAAAGCCGGTGCTTCCGGTAAGATTTTCGGTTCGGTAACAGGCCTGCAGATTGCCAACGCGCTGAAGGAACAGGGCTACGATGTGGATCGCCGTAAAATTGCGGTTGATGACATCAAAAACCTGGGAACCTACACCGCTGATATCAACCTGTTCAAAGACATCACTGCCTCGATTACCGTGGAAGTGGTAGCGGAATAATTTCCTGAATCGTTTTTATAAAAAAACCGCCTGAAAGGGCGGTTTTTTTGTGGGTATTTTCATGTACTGTAATTCATGACCATTTTTGAAATGCTTAGCCCTATTTTTGCACCTTTATGTGGGATCGCATAGCAACCTATATTCTTAAAAACCGCAATTTTTTTGTGGTGCTCATCCTGGCGTTTGCCGGTGCCGCAGGCTGGTTTGCCACCAAAGCTGAAATGGCCTACGACATGCAAAAGCTCGTGCCTGCCGATGACCCTGAGTACAAGGCCTATATCGCCTTTAAGAAAACCTTCGGTGAAGACGGCAACAAGGTCGTTATTGGCTTCAAAAACAAAGACATTTTTTCCCTGCCATTTTACCAGGATTACTATCAGCTTTGCGAAGAAGTTCAGAAGCAACCCGGTGTCATCGATCTGCTCTCACCTGCCAGGGTCTTTAACCTGGTCATTGACACCACCACCGATATGTATGCGGTGAAGCCGCTGCTCAATCGTATGCCGCAAACACAGCAGGAGCTGGACAGCGTGGCCGCCGCATTTAAATCCCTGAAATTTTACGAAGGTTTACTTTATAACGATACCGCCAAGGTTGCACTCATGGTGATTTCACTCAATGATAGCACCCTGAACAGCAAAGGCCGTATTACCCTTATACAAAATATAGAAAAGCGCTGTGAAGCATTTGGGGTAAAGCACGGCATCGAGATGCACTATAGCGGGTTGCCCTTTATCCGCACCGAGTTTGCCACCAAGGTAAAAAGCGAAATCGTGCTGTTTACCATCATTGCATTTGCGGTAACGGCGCTCCTCATTTTGGGTTTCTTCCGCAGCATCAGCACGCTGGCAATTTCACTGTTCTTCATAGCCATTGGGGTTGTAACCATGCTGTCCGTAACGGGTCTATTGGGCTATAAGCTTACCATGCTCACTGGAACCCTGCCGCCACTGCTGGTGGTGATTGGGGTGCAAAACAGCATTTACCTCATCAATAAATACCACGAGGAATACCGTCGGCATGGCAATAAGGCCCGGGCGCTCACGCGCATTATCTCGCGCATCGGCGTAGCCACATTCCTTATTAATTTCACTACCGCGGTAGGTTTTGGTACCTTTTATTTTACCAAAACCCTCATGCTGGAACAGTTTGGTGTGGTGGCATTCATTACCATCAACATCATTTTCTTTATCAACATCATCGGTATTCCGGTGTTGTACAGCTACTTGCCACCACCTACTGAAAAACAAACCGCCCACCTCGATAATAAAACCGTAAATACCTTTCTGAATTGGGTACGGTTCAATGCCTTTAACCGCAAGAGAACCATATATTTTTGGAGTATCGCATTTACAGTTCTCAGCAGCATTTACATCATTCGTTTGCGCCCTTTGGCTTTTATTCTGGACGATGTACCCAAATCCAGCAAAGTATATAAGGATCTGGTGTTTTTTCAGCAGAATTTCCGGGGTGTAATGCCATTCGAAATCCTGATAACCTGTCATGATGAGGGCGGGGCCAATTCGGCAGAAGTGCTGAACAAAGCCAACAGCCTGCAAAAGTCACTGCGTCGCTACGAAGAATTTAGTAAGCCCATGAGTCTGGTAGAAATGGTAAGTTTTGCCAATCAGGCCTACAACGGCGGTGATGTGCGTCAATACCGTGTTCCCAAGGCAACGGATCTGGGCGAAATTTCGGCCCGCCTGCCGGCTCCGGCCCATGGAAAAAAGAGCATTGTGAATGGCATGATGGATACGAGCATGACCCGCCTTCGCATCAGCTATCAGATGGCAGATGTGGGTTCCATTCGTATGGACAGCATTACCAATCAGGTGAAAAATATTGCCGGAAAAATCTTTCCTGAGGAACAGTATGAAGTGAAAATCACGGGCACATCGGCCATCTTTTTGCAGGGAAACCGCTATTTGTATGACAGCCTTATCAGCAGCACGCTGTGGAGTTTGCTTATCATCAGCCTTACCATGGGATTGCTATTCCCCAGTATCAAAATGATTATCATTTCGGTGATTCCAAATGTGCTTCCGCTGGTCATTACCGCCGGTTTGATGGGCTTTCTGAATATTCCCCTGAAACCCAGCACCATTCTGGTGTTTAGTATCGCTTTCGGTATTACGATAGACGCAACCACGCATTTTATGAGCACGTTCCGGCGGGAATTGCTGCATACCAAAAAAACCTTGCGCGAAGCACTCAGCCACACTATCATGGAAGTGGGACTGAGCATGATTTATACCATGGTGGCGCTGTTTGCAGGCTACATGATTTTCATGTTCAGCCGTTTTGAAGGTACTCAGGCATTGGGATGGCTCACGGCGGTTACGCTGCTTTCCGGTCTGGTGGCCAACCTGTTTCTGCTTCCTGCACTGATACTCACGTTTGAAAAAGACCTCAATCCCAAAGAGGAGCTGAAAGAAACGGTGATAGAGCTGCCCGACGAAACGGAAGATTAATTTTCCGAAACCAGCAGATTGCAGCCCCGTGCCTCGCTTTGGTCGTGGCGCCCCAACACCTCGAAACTTCCGTCTTCATGCAGTTTGCCTAAATCCTGCGTGGCAATAAAACTGCAGCTTTGTACGTTGGCCAAATCTACCACGCAGATAATGCCCGTTTTGCCCGGCGGAAGCCAGTTTCCGGGGTCACTGATATCTCGGATCATGATTTTCATCCACGGCGGACACACAAATCGTCCGTTTCCCTTGCTGTAGGCCTGGCTCATGAGTTCGGTCATGCCATATTCGCTGTGAATATGGGTTGCGCCAAACCGCTTGCACCAATTTTCGTGCAGTTCAGAACGGGTAAGCTCCGGTCCGCGGCCTTTCATGCCGCCGGTTTCCATGATGGTGGTATGTTTTAGGGGAGGGCCGTCATATAGTTCAGCCAGTTCTTTCAGCGCAAACGTCACACCCAGTAAAATGCCCGGGGTTCCGGTTTGTTCATTGGTTTCAATTTGTCGGATTAATTTTGGATAATCATACAGATAAAAATCGCTGCCCGGCAGACCTGTTTTTACAAAATCATCGGCCATAAAAACCAGGCTGCTGTTTTGTCTTTCCAGGTAACCGGGCAACAGACACAGCCAAGCGTATTGTGAGGCAGGGCCGTACTGCAATGCAAAGCATTTGCGAAAATTACTGATGTAAAGTTCTGGTTTCTGCAAAAAATGCCTGGATGTTCCGGATTGACCGGTGCCGCTGCTTTCAAACACAATGGTTTCCGGTTCATCAAAACAGGTTATCCTGTAATGTTTGAAGAAGTCAATGGGTAAAAAAGGGATATCAGCCAGGGTTTTGGGTTGTTTGTCTCCATTTACAGCTATCCATCTGTCGAAAATGGGATTGTGCCGACGCTGGTAATGGAAGATTTCTAATGCCAAAGTTGTAAATTTGACATCGTCTGTGTTCCAAACCCTGTTAAAAATATCCATTGTTCTGACCGCGGTGCTGTTTGCCTGCCGGCCCGACAAAAATAAGTTCTCTGAGGTGCCTTTCCTGCAAATTAAGGGTGCATATATTTACAATAATGGTTTTGATAAAGACAGTTTTGTTGAGCTGGTGATGCATTACCGCGACGGAGACGGTGATATTGGACTGGATCCGGGCGACACAATCCCTCCATTTAATAGCGGAGGAACGGCATTTTACAATTTGAAAATCTGGATGCTGCAAAAGGTAAACGGCAAATGGGTTAAACCTATTAATCCGCTGAGCAATCCGCCTGATACGTTGAATTTCCATGAGCGTATTCCCAGGATTACACCCACAGGACGCGCAAAATGGATTGAGGGTGATTTAAGTGTAAATATTCCGGCAGAACCTTATGGACTTAAACCCGACACCATAAAACTACAGGTGATGCTCACGGATCGAAAATTGCGCAGCAGCGGGCTGCTGGAGTCGGAAGTGCTGGTGCTGAAACACTAGAAAAAAGACTTTTGATGCAGTATCTGGGAAATAGTCACCAATTCCATTATTTTCGCAACTCATTTACCTTTGGCACAAGGTTTGGAATAGATAAAACATGAGGTCATTACTTTTAATCACGGCACTCTCTTTTCTGGCTCCGCTCACGGCCCAGAAAACCGGTTTTATTGACAGCGATTTAATTTTGGGTAAAATGCCCGAATATAAATCTGCACAAAAGCAACTGGACGACTTAGCCGCCAAATGGCAGCAGGATGCAGCAGAATTGCAGCAGAAGCTGGATCAGATGTATAAAGACTACAAGGCAGAAGAGGTGCTGCTCACTTCAGACCAGAAGCGCAAAAGGGAAGAATCCATCGTGGCCAAGGAAAAAGAGCTGTTTCAGTTCCGTGAGGATAAATTTGGTCAGACGGGAGAACTCTTCAAAAAACGCGAGGAACTCATCAAACCCGTACAGGACAAGGTGTACGATGCCGTGCAGAAAGTGGCTAAGAAAGAAGGTCTCGATTTTATCTTCGATAAGGCCGGTGGCGCGCTGATGATGTATGCCAACGTGAAATACGACAAGACTTTTGAGGTAATGGAAGAACTGGGAATTCCTACGGATGCGCCCGGAACTACACCCGGTAATTCAGGAAAATAACAACAATACTATATGAAAAAAATTCTCTCTATGCTGGCCATTACAACCCTTTTTATGGGTTCTGCAAGCGCCCAGAAAATCGCTTATCTGAACATGCAAACCGTTTTGGATACCCTTCCTGAAACTGACAGCGTTCGCGAACAACTTTACAAATATGCAGGTAAACTGCAGCAGGATCTTACCGACCTGGCCGGTGAAATAGACAAGGCAAAGGCGGCTTATGACGCCATCAACGCAGATCCCTCCACTTCACAGGTTCGCAAAGAACTGCTGGCCAAGCGTTACCAGACCCTGGTGGAAGAGTATCAGCGCACCGAACAGGATGCACAGAAGCAGCTGATGGAAAAAGAAAAGGAAAAGATGCAGCCGGTATATGACTTGATCAAGAAGTCGGCCGGGGAAGTGGGCAAGACCAAAGGCTACACCCTGGTGCTCAATAATACCAATGGCATGGTGCTCTACAATCTCAACGATTCAGACGACATCACTGCCGCTGTTATCAAGCACATGCTGGCCAAATATCCTGCAGCGCCCAAACCCGCAGGGTCAAAGTAAAATTCAGTACAACTGATATAAAAAGTCCTGATAACCACATCAGGACTTTTTTATTTGGTCTTCTATACCTTGTTTTGCATACGTGGAGCAAAACTCAGCACCCATCGGTGTTTTTGATTCCGGTTACGGCGGTTTGACCGTTTTGAAAGAACTGGAAAAAGCATTGCCACAATATGATTATTTGTATCTGGGCGATAATGCCCGTGCTCCTTATGGTACCCGCTCTTTTGATACGGTATATGAATATACGCTGCAGGCCGTTAAATGGTTGTTTAATCAGGGTTGTCCGCTGGTGATTCTGGCCTGTAATACTGCCTCAGCCAGGGCATTGAGAAATATTCAACAAAAAGATTTGCCCGGAATGGATGCTGAAAAAAGGGTGTTGGGCGTTATCAGACCTACGGCAGAAATTGCGGGAAAACTTACCAAAACCGGCAACATTGGTATTCTCGGAACGCAGGGAACAGTTTCCTCTCATTCTTATATGCTGGAACTTCAAAAGTTCTATCCGAACGTGAACGTTTATCAGGAAGCCTGCCCCATGTGGGTGCCTCTGGTGGAAAATAATGAACACGATAAAACCGGTGCCAATTACTTTGTGAAGCAGCATATAGACAATTTACTGGGTCAGTGCCCCGATATGGACGCCATTTTCCTGGCATGCACGCATTACCCGCTGCTGTTGGATAAAATCAAACAATACATACCGGAAGGTATGCGTGTTTTTGAGCAGGGAAGCATCGTTGCGGAGAGCCTGGTTCACTATCTGGAACGCCATCCCGAGATGAGAAGCCGCCTCAGCACGGCTTCATCAAGAAGTTTCGCTACCACCGATCAGGCAGCCTCGTTTGACAGGCAGGCAACTGTTTTTTACGGCAAATCGGTTTCTTCGCGTCGCATAGAATTGCTTTAAAAGGGCGGATGCAGGATCTTATAAAACAGCGGCTAAGAACACTGCCCGAAAAACCCGGGGTATACAAGTATTTTGATGAAAGCGGGGTAATCATCTATGTGGGGAAAGCCCGTAATCTGAAAAAAAGGGTAAGCAGCTATTTTACCAAACAGCACGATAACCGCAAGACGGAAGTGCTCGTTAGAAAAATTGCCCATATTGATTTTACGGTCGTGGAAACAGAGTGGGATGCACTTTTACTGGAAAACAGCCTGATCAAAGAGTTTCAGCCCCGCTACAACATAAACCTCAAAGACGATAAAAGCTATCCCTATATCCGCGTTACCAACGAACGCTTCCCCAAGGTGTATGCCATGCGGAATCCGGTAAGGGATGGTTCATTGTATTTTGGGCCCTATGCTTCGCCCAAAATCATGCACACAGTTTTGGATCTGGCCAGAAAACTATATCCCACGCGCAACTGCAACTTGCAGATGACCCCCGAAAAAATTGCGCAGGGAAAGTTCTCCATTTGCCTCGAATACCAGATTGGCAATTGCATGGGGCCGTGTGAGGGTAAGCAGTCTGAAGCCGATTACAACCAAAGCATTCAGCAAATCAAACAATTGCTGAGGGGAAACCTGGGTGAAATTAAACAGCACCTGCGTGCCGAAATGCAGACCGCTGCAGCAGCACTCCGTTTCGAAGAGGCCCAGCAATTCAAGGAAAAGCTGGATGCCCTGGAGAATTACCGCCACAAAAGCACCATTGTTACCTCCCTCCGAGGAAATGCGGCCGTCTTCGGTGTAAGCAGTACGGATAAATTTGCCTTTGTAAACGTATTGTATGTGGCCGATGGAATTATTGTGCGCACACACAACTGGGAGGTGAAAAAGAAACTGGACGAAACCGACACGGACATTATGCAGCAGGCTATCAGCGAAATGCAGGTGCTGTATGCCGATGAGCTGCCTAACGAATGGATCTTGCCCTTTCCGCCGGAGACCGATGACGGGGCTGTGGTGAACTGGTCGGTACCCAAGGCAGGAGACCGCAAAAAACTGCTGGAGTTGAGTTTGAAAAACGCGATGTTATTCCGCCAGGAAAAGCTCAATCAGTATGAGAAGCTTAATCCGGAGGTTCGTGTAGACCGCCTGATGGAGCAAATGCGCAAGGATTTGCGCCTGCAGGAGCAGCCCAGGCACATGGAATGCTTTGATAACAGTAACTTTCAGGGAACATATCCCGTTTCGGCGTGTGTGGTGTTTAAAGACGGTAAAGCAGCCAAATCGGAATACCGGCATTTCAATGTGAAAACCGTGGAAGGGCCTAATGATTTTGCGACCATGCAGGAGGTGATTCAAAGGCGCTACAGCAGGCTCATTGAAGAAAGTAAAACCCTGCCTCAGCTTATAATCATAGATGGTGGAAAGGGACAGCTGAGTGCGGCGGTGGAAGTGCTGAAACAACTGGGTATTTACGGCAAAGTGGCGGTAATCGGCATCGCCAAGCGACTGGAGGAACTCTATTATCCCGAAGACTCACTGCCTCTTTACCTCGATAAAAAATCGGAAACGCTCAAAGTGATTCAGCAAATGCGAGATGAGGCGCATCGTTTTGGTATAACGCACCACCGAAACCGCAGAAGCAAAGGCCTGGTTAAATCTGCTTTAACTGATATCCCCGGAATTGGCCCTGAAACGGCTGCAATGCTGCTTAAAAACTTTAAATCAGTGGCAAGGGTAAGAACATCAGGTATTGATGAATTATCGGCACTTATAGGCGAAAAAAAGGCAAATTTGGTTTTTAATCATTTCCATCCTGATGAACATGCAAACGGATAATCAATATACTTTGCTACGGTTGCTTACCGAGGCCCAAAAACATGAGGTAGCCTGCATCTGTGTGTCAAATGGTTTTGATGATCCTTACGGACAGTTTGATGTATTGGCCGGATTTGGGGAGAAAACCTCCTTTCATTCACCGGAGGCAATTTCGGATACAGCGTCCCTGAAGATGGGTTTTTGCAGTTATGATTACAAAAACAAGCTTGAAGACTTGACTTCACAGCATGCACAGGGTGTTCCCATACCGGATTTTTATTTTTTCGAGCCTCAGTTTTACTATAAAAAAAAGCGGGAAAAGGGTGTTCATGAATCCAATTTTTCGCTGCCTGAATCAGTTCCGTTTCCACAAAAGAAGGCGTTAGCGCAATTTGTCTGCAGTACCCCGCGGAATCAGTATCTGCAAAATGTAGAACACATCCGGGAATGCATAAAAAACGGCGATTTCTATGAAATGAACTACTGCCTGCAGTTTGAGAGCAGCACCTGCCTCAATCCGTATGCCTTGTTTGCAGAACTAAACCGAACGGCACCGGCACCGTTTGCCACTTTCTTCAAGTATCAGGATAAATTTCTGCTTTGTTCAAGTCCGGAGCGTTTTCTGGCTAAACGAAAGAACACCTTAATTGCGCAACCCATCAAAGGCACAAGAAAAAGACAGGAAGATTCTGCTGCAGATCTTAAGGTTAAAGAAGCGCTGTCAGGCAGCGTGAAAGACCGCGCCGAGAATATTATGATCGTGGATTTGCTGCGCAACGATCTCAGCCGTGTTTGCCATCCGGGCACGGTAGTGGTTCCTGAGCTTTGCAAGGTGTATTCCTTTAGCCATGTTCATCAGATGATCAGCACCGTGACCGGTGAAATAAAGCCGGACACTGGTTTTTCGGATATAGTACGTGCATCTTTTCCCATGGGAAGTATGACCGGAGCACCGAAGATTCAGGTGATGAAAGATATTGAGCGCTTTGAGGACTTTAGCCGGGGCTGGTATTCGGGCTGCCTGGGTTATTGGGAAAACGGTGATTTTGATTTAAACGTGGTAATAAGGTCTCTGCAACTGGATACCGCCGCGGATAAAATGTTCTATCACGTGGGCGGAGCCATTACTTTCGACAGTATTCCTGAGGACGAATACAATGAATGTCTGCAAAAAGCGGCAGGATTGATGCAGGCACTAAAAAATCAGGAAGCTTCGAATTTGTAACCGACCCCTTTTACGGTGTATATGTAGCGTTCCTCCAGTTTCTCGCGGATTTTGCGCACATGCACATCGATGGTGCGGTCTACCACCAGTACTTCATTTCCCCATACATTTTCCAGGATTTCATCGCGGCTGAAAACCCGACCGGGCCTGCTGGCAAGAAAGGAGAGGAGTTCAAACTCTTTGCGTGGAAATTGCAGCGATTTACCTTTGAATTCAACCACAAAGCGTTCGCGGTCGATCTTCAAATCTCCAAAATCGATAATTTCATGCTCGGTGGTTTGGATGGCATTTTTTCTTCTGAGAATGGCCTTTAACCGCGACATGAGCACCCTGGGGCGTATGGGTTTGGATATGTAGTCATCCGCACCGGCTTCGAATCCCGCCAGTTCTGCAAATTCTTCGCTGCGAGCGGTAAGGAAAACAATGGGAATATTTTTGGTGTCATTGTCTTCCTTCAGCTGTCTGCATGCCTCCATTCCGTCCATCACAGGCATCATCACATCCATCAGAATGAGGTCGGGTTTGATTTTGCGTGTTTGTTCCAGTGCCTGAAATCCATTGGCAGCAATGTGAACCTCAAAACCCTCTTTGTTCAGGGCGTGCCTGATAATTTCGAGAATGTCCAGTTCGTCATCGACCACCAGAATTTTAGGCATGTTTTTTACCATCACGCTTCAAAACAATGATGGATTTGTTATTGTCTTTTAACGCTATTATTATCTTATTATTAATAGCTTAAACCGTTATTGCGCAAATACTTGTTGCAGCTTGGCATACAGATTTTCGCCACGCAGACCCTTTGCGATGATTTTACCGTCACGGTCCAGCAGATAGGTTGCAGGAATGCTGCTAACCTGATACAGTTTGGCCGGAGCGCTTTGCCATCCGCCCAGGTCGCTTACATGTTTCCATGTCAGCGAATCCTTTGAAATAGCACTTTTCCAGCGGCCTGCCTCGCTGTCAAGGGAAACCCCGAAAATTTCAAATCCTTTGTCCTTGAAATCATTGTACATTTTCACATTGAAAGGGTTTTCTTTTCTGCAGGGTCCGCACCATGAAGCCCAGAAATCAATAAGCACCACCTTGCCGCGCAGGCTGCTCAGTGCGAGCTCAGTTCCGTCGGGTTGCTTCAGCTTAATGTCAGGAGCTACTGCTCCAATGGCAAGCAGTTTTTCTTTTTCAAACCGGGCAGCCATTTCTACTGTGTATTTTCCGGTGGGCGAATACGCTTTCAAAGACTGATAAGCATGCTCAAGTAAAGGGAATTCAACTTCTTCCAGCATCTGGGTAGCCAGCACAAAGTAGGGTACAGGCGACTTTTTCATCCCCAGCACCAGGTTTGTTATGTTTTTCTTGCGTTCGTTCAGCAATTGATAGTATTCCTGTTGAAGCTGCATTCCGATGGCATAATTTTCCGAGGTGTTACTCAATCCGCGTGCGCGGTTTTCAATGTTTTGCAGTTTGATGATGTAAGAGGCGTTCAAGTCAATCAGCTGTTTCAGTTCTGCACTGCTTTCGATTCCTTTGCCGGATAGCGCATAACTCACATCCAGGCCGCTTCCCGAGCATTCTACCTTTGCCTGGGTTTTATTGTCTACAATCAAATAAATTAGGCTGCTTTCATCCCATTGCAACTGACAAATGATACTTTCGGTTACGTTTCCGGAGATGGTAAAGTTGCCTTTGGCATCCGTGCGTGCGCTGTCAATCAGCTGCTGTCCGCCGGGCATTACCTCCAGCAAAACCACCAGGTTGTTGGGTTTGTTTTTGATGTTTCCCTGAATGGTAAATCCGTCTTTTACTTTTTCAAGTGAGCCTTCCTGCCGGGTAAGCAGATTGTTGATCCAGTTTTCAAAGCGAGAACTGTTACCGCCCGCTTTGGCGTTGTTGCATGATACTGCGGTGGGTGCAAGAAGCAAAAAGACTGCAGACCATACGCCTAATTTTATTTTGTTGAATACCATCAGTTGCTATTAAGCAAATATCGTCCCAATTTTTGCAATGGTCAAGTTATTTTTAGGATGTGCTTTTGCGGGATTCTTCCATTTCCTTCGGGGTTACGGCATTTTCCAGACTGTGCTCACCAATGCGGGTTCTGCACAATGCAGATAAATGTCCGCCGCTGCCGAGTGCCCTTGCAAAATCATGGGCCAGGGAGCGTATGTAAGTGCCTTTGCTGCATACCACCCTGAATTGAATTTCAGGCAGTGCTATTTTCGTAATTTCAAATTCTTTGATGGTGATTTCCCTGGGTTTCATTTCGGTGGCAACGCCTTCCCTGGCCAATTTGTAGGCCCTTTTACCATCTACTTTTATGGCAGAAAAAACCGGTGGCAACTGCGAAATTACACCGGTGAAATCCGCTGTCTTTTCAAGGATTTTCGATTCCGTGATGTGCTCAGTTGGGAAAAATGCATTGGCCTCTGTTTCTAGATCATAGCTGGGTGTGGTGTTTCCCAAAGTGATGGTGCCCGTGTATTCTTTTTCCTGATCCTGCAGTTCCTGAATTTTGCGTGTGCTACCTTCTGTGCATACCAGTAAAAGTCCGGTCGCCAGCGGATCCAGTGTTCCGGCATGCCCTACACGTTTGGCGCGGGTTACCCATTTTATTTTTTTGACAACCTGAAAGGATGTCCAGCCGTATGGCTTGTTGATGAGAAGTATCTCGCCCGGCGGTCTGGGTTCACTGCTCACTGTATGATGATTTTTTGGCTGCGTACTTTCACATTGTCTGCGGTAAGCTGCAGTTCGTATGTTCCTGCAGAAAGCCTGTCTGCATCGATTTTTAACTTGTGAATGCCTTCGCTGAGCGAAATGTCAATTCCACTTTTCACGTACTGCCCCAGCATATTTACGAGGCTGGCTTTGTAAACAGCAGGTTTTTCCACGCTTACCTCGATGTAAAGGTCTTTTGCGGCCGGTATGGGGAAAATTCGCACATCCGACACAGGCGAATTCAATAAAGGATCCGAGAGGGTAATGCGCGAAATCCATGCAAACATACCGTTGTTTTTGCCATACGATCCTACGGTATAAAATACGCCGGGCTCGTTGTATTTGGCCTGTATGCCCTCGTAATCGCCCCAGCGCTGTTCGCCTTTGGGAATGAATGAATAATAAATCAGGCTTTTGCCTTGCACCAGTTTTACTTTGTTGCTGTATTCGCCAAGGCGGTTGCGGTAAACCACACCTGTTCCTGGATAATGCCAGGGACTGCTGTAAACATACACAATCACTGTACTGGGATCATCCCCGGTTTTACCGGCAGCAGCGATGGCGGGATAGCCGAGGTCCAGTGAATCGTCCGTAATCATGCCTGCCTGTATCACCGGGTTTTTATCGATGTGAAAAATGGTGTTGTGGGTAAGGTGCGCCTGCAGGGTGCTGAAATTCATGGTGTTTTGCAGGTATTGTATCTGATTTCCAATGCGGACCGCGCTCAAAACACGACAATCGTTGGTCCTTAGCTTGTAGGAGGTGTCCGGCTGCAGGGCGCTGGGCGGAAATCCATACTTCATGGGTGATACCAGCACTTTCATACTCAGCTCGGCCTGTCCGCTTTGCTGTGTGTTGTTGATGTGGAGCAAAAATGCCGTATCATTAACCTTGTCAATCGGCTTTACACTAATAAAGTAATTGTCGGTTCCTTCCGGCATGGGGCTATTTTGAATGGCACAAATACTTCTCAGCGATTTGCCCTGGTATTTTATGTTGGAGTAAAAATCTTTTCTCAGGGTATCGCCTTTAAATCCGTCTGCTTTGTTCAATTGCCAGATAATGGCTTCTGTGAAACCTTCTTCCCATGAAGCACCGTTGCCAATGAGGTTTACGGTGAAAAACATATCATGGCTGTTTTGAGATACAATGGGATAATCGCTCCAGATAAGGTCATTGGTGGGCTTTCCCGGGACTTTGTAAACATTCCAGCCCTGAAGAGGGTCATTGGTTTGGCTGAAGGCTACCACAATAAAACTGCGTGTATCTGTAATACCATGCATGAAAAGGATGATGAAACGGTCCGCTATGGGGTCATACAGCACACGTGGATCGTATACCCTGTCCATGGTAGGGAAGACGTCAATCTTTTTTTGCTGGTTGGCAAACTGTATCAGTCCCCACTGTTTCTTCCAGTTTCCCTGATCATCATATACCCTGATTACGGTATTGAGCACACTGATAACCATCCCGCTGTTGCTCACGGCAATGTGGTTGTCGTTGGGTGTACCGGAACCTGAAGTGCCATCCCATCCTTTGGTGTCGTTGGGTGTAATGGAAGCGGGTGGTGTAGGGTTGCCGGTATAGTTTCCCCTGCGGTTTATGTTACGCTGGTTAAAACGGCTGCGTTCTTTGTCTACGGCTCTTCGCAGCGATTCTTTCATGCCCGAAGGCATGGGCATTTCATGCTCTTCCTGCACCACGCTCAGCCACTGGTCGGCAGCAAGAGCGGGGTCAAAAACCTGAAACAACGGTGTTTTATGGTTTCGAATGGTTTCAAAAGCCTGAGCGGAGGCAATTCCTGCAAATGCCGACAAGCCGAAAACAATAGCGATTCTTTTCATGAACTTCATGCAAATTAAACCAAAATCACCCAATATCAACGGGTGTTTACTTCCATCTCCAGCGTCACCTGATATTTTATCTGAATATCTTCAACGATTTCGCGTGCCAGGGAAAGAATCTCAGCGCCGGTTGCATTGCCGTAATTTACCAGCACCAGCGCTTGTTTTTCGTGTACGCCGGCATCGCCGCGCCTAAAGCCTTTCCAACCGGCTTTTTCAATAAGCCAGCCCGCAGCAAGTTTTGCCGTTCCGTCAGGCTGATCGAATCTTTTGGCATCGGGATGGGCTGTGCACAGGGCATCGGCAGTTTCTTTGCTCACCACCGGGTTTTTGAAAAAACTGCCGCAATTGCCCAAAACGGCAGGGTCAGGCAATTTGCTGCTGCGAATATGGATTACCGCGCGGCTTACATCGGCTATGCCGGGTTTGGAAATGCCCCACTGTTCCAGCGTGGCAGCAATATCACCATACCTGACGTTTACCGTTGGTTTTTTATTAAGCCGAAGGGTTACATGTGTAATGAAATAACGGCCTTTGCCGGCCTGTTTGAAAAGGCTGTCGCGGTAGCCAAAAGCACAATCTTCTGCGTTTAGGGTAACCATTTTTCCATACCACATGTCAAAAGCTTCCAGGTTTTCAAACACATCCTTCAGCTCGGCACCGTAGGCGCCAATATTTTGAATTGGAGATGCACCGATGGTTCCCGGAATCAGGCTCATGTTTTCCAGTCCGCCCCAGTTGTGTCGGATGGTATGCATCACCACATTGTGCCATACTTCACCGCCACCGCACCTGAGCCAAACATGGTCTTCTGTTTCTTTTACTACCTCCATTCCTGCAATCAGATTTTGCAGCACCAGCCCGGGGTAATTGTCTTTGAAAAGAATATTGCTGCCACCGCCCAATATCAACGGACTGTTCAAAGTCAGCAGGTTCGTTTTCCAAACGTTATGTAAAATTTCCGTATCGGCCACCGGCATAAACATAGAAGCTTCTACATCGAAACCAAAGGTGTTTAGGGATTTTAATGAAATATGCCGTTTCAGCATGAGCCGCAAGTTAGCACACAACCTAGCTTACGGTGCACCATTATTTATCAACGTAAGTGGGTGACAGGGTGATGTGTATCATTTATTTCGAAAAATTTCAAAAATATTCATTATTTTGTGTAATATTTGTCGGCCGATTTTGCAAACCTTTTAAACAAAACGGTGTTATTTAATCAATGAGTATTCTCACGCACACACTTGTTACCTTGTTTTTCTTCGTTTTGATGGAAGGCGTAGCATGGTTCACCCATAAGTACATCATGCACGGTTTTGGCTGGGTATGGCATCAGAGCCACCACGAACCCCGTAAAGGGAAATTTGAGTTAAACGATCTTTATGGATTTGTTTTTGCCATCCCTTCCTGCCTCTTAATTGTTTACGGCAGCGCCGAAATGGACTGGCGTTTTTCTGCCGGTATAGGGATTGCCCTTTACGGTCTGGCCTATTTTCTTGTTCATGATGTGTTTGTGCATCAGCGCGTAAAGTGGCTTACACGAACACAAAACCCCTACTTCAGAGCCATGCGGATGACGCATCACCTGCATCATGCCGTTCATACCAAAGAGGGGGCAGAAGCATTCGGTTTCCTTTTTGTGCTTCCCAAGTATGTGAGGAGGTTCCGTGGCTAAAAAAGTAGTAATTGCCGGAGCTGGCCTCGGTGGTTTGAGCACTGCCCTGCGTTTGGCCTATGCCGGTTATGAGGTAGAAATGCTGGAACAGCATGAGCGAGCTGGAGGCAGACTTAATATTTTGCAAAAGGATGGTTTTACGTTTGATATTGGTCCGTCCTTTTTTAGCATGAGCTATGAATTTAAAGAGCTTTTCGATAGCATTGGCGAGCCCATGCCTTTTGAGCTCAACGAGCTGAACCCACTCTACACCGTAAATATTGAAGGCAGAGATAAGGTTTACCGCATATTCAAGGATTTAGAAAAACTGGCTCAGGAATTCAGTGCCATCGAGCCTGACTTTGAGCGCAAAGCCGAAAAATACCTGAAAAGGGCAGGAGAGGTTTTTCACGACACGGAATACCGCATCGTAAAGAAAAATTTTAACGGAATGCTTCCGTTTCTGCTCAGCATGGCAACTGTTCCCAAAAAGCACCTTCCAAAAATGTTCAGAAGCTTTTGGGCAGAGCTGGAGCGGCATTTCGAGAGCGAAGATGTAAAAATCATATTTTCTCTCGTGGCTTTCTTTTTGGGTGCAACACCTTTCAATACGCCATCCGTATACAATTTGCTGAATTATACAGAACTTAAACACGACGGCTACTGGAATGTAAAAGGCGGAATGTATAAAATTGCCGAAGGCATCATTTCCATGCTGGAAAAGAAGGGCGTGAAAATTCATTGCAATACCCGTGTGGTTTCCGTGCAGGAACAAGGGGGTAAAATGGTATCGGTAACAGACCAGAACGGAAAAGTATGGAACGCCGATTTGTTCGTTATCAATGCCGATGCGGCCTCCTTTAGGGGTAAATTCCTCAACAGATCCGGTTTTACCGAAAAGAAACTGGATAAAATGGACTGGACCCTGGCACCTTTTACCATTTACCTTGGCGTAAAAGGCAAAATGGACGGAATCGCCCACCATAACTATTTCCTGGGCAATAATTTCAGACAGTACGCCGATACGATTTTCCGCAGCACCGTTGCACCTGACAAGCCTTATTACTACGTGAATGTGGCCAGCAAAAGCAACCCGGAGTGCGCTCCTGAGGGATGTGAGAATCTTTTCATTTTGTGCCCTGTTCCCGATCGCCGTGTAAAACCCGACTGGCACGATGCTGATAAACTTGCAGATGACATTATTCAAGACCTTGGAAAAAGGGTTGGTTTCGATATTCAGGCAAATACCATCAGCCGCACGATATACACGCCTTTGGAATGGGAGCAAATGTTCTCATTGTACCGTGGCAGCGGGCTTGGTCTGGCACATGGAATGAACCAGATAGGCGCCTTCCGCCCGGCCAATAAAGACGAGAAGTTAAACAATGTTTACTATGTTGGTGCCAGTACCCATCCGGGAACAGGACTGCCAATCGTGGTAATCGGTTCAAAACTAATAACAGAAAAAATTACCCATGAGCATCCAGCTGTTTGATAAAACATCTTCTGACATCAGCAGGCGTGTAGCCCTGAATTACAGCACCAGTTTCTCGCTGGGTATCCGTTTATTATCCAAAGAATATCGTTGGGCTGTTTTTGCCATATATGGTTTTGTGCGCGTGGCCGATGAGATAGTGGATACATTTCACAATCACGACAAGAGAAAACTCTTACAGGAATTTAAAGAGCAAACCTACGCTGCCATAGATGCCGGCATCAGTACCAATCCCGTGCTGCACTCTTTTCAGATGGCGGTGCATAAGTTTGGTATCGGAAAAGACCTGATTGAACCATTCTTCGTTTCCATGGCCCTCGATCTGGACAAAAATACATATGACGACGAGGGTTACGAAACATACATATACGGCAGTGCGGAAGTTGTGGGGCTGATGTGCCTGAAAGTGTTCTGCAACAACAATCAAGGCCAGTATGATTCGCTGTTGCCACATGCGCGCAGCCTGGGTGCTGCCTTTCAGAAGGTGAATTTTTTGCGTGACCTGAAAAGCGATGTGGATGAGAGGGGCAGGGTGTATTTCCCCGGGGTTGATTTCAGTACCTTCAGCGAAAAAGACAAAAATCTGATTATTGCCGATGTAAAAAAGGATTTTTCCCATGCGCTGGAAGGAATCAAAAAGCTTCCTGTGGGCTGCAGACTGGGCGTTTATACAGCTTATATCTATTATCTTAAATTGCTGGAAAAAATTCAGCGCAGTTCAGCCGAGGAAATTGCCGGAAGCCGCATTCGCATTCCCAATAGCCAGAAACTCATTTTGCTGGCCAAAAGCTATGTGAAAGAGCGCATGATGCGCGCTGCACTGTGATTTAGCCAAATAACCAGGCGAACATTTCATCTACCCGGCCAAACTGCCGCACTTTTATTTTACCCTTCAATTCAGGGATTTTACAATATTTGGAGACAATAATTTCTTCAAACCCCAGTTTTTCTGCCTCGGCAATGCGTTGTTCCACACGCTGAACGGCACGGATTTCACCACTGAGGCCAATTTCACCTGAAAAAACGGTTTTTGATGGCACGCAAATTCCCTGATAGCTGCTCATGATGGCGGCAACAGCGGCAAGGTCCAGCGCTGGGTCTTCAATGCGTATGCCCCCGGCCAGGTTAATGAAGACATCCTGTGCACCCAGCCGAAAACCACATCTTTTTTCAAGTACTGCCAGCAGCATGTTTAGCCTGCGTAAATCAAAGCCTGTGCAGGATCGCTGCGGAGTACCATAAACAGCGGTGCTCACCAGTGCCTGTGTTTCCAGCAGTATGGGTCTCACGCCTTCCATGGCAACTGCAATGGCTACACCGGAAATGTCTTCATCGCGTTCTACCAGAAATACCTGAGATGGGTTTTTAACCGTGGATAAACCACTTCCGCTCATTTCATAAATACCCATTTCGTGGGTGCTGCCAAAACGGTTTTTGAGAGATCGCAGCAAGCGGAAATGATAGTTTCTGTCGCCTTCAAACTGTAAAACCGTATCCACCATATGTTCCAGGATTTTGGGCCCCGCAATGCTGCCATCTTTGGTAATATGGCCAATCAGAAATACAGAAACCTGATTTTCTTTAGCAAATCGCAGCAATTGACCCGCGCATTCCCTTATCTGCGAAACACTACCGGGCGTTGCTTCCAGCAAATCGCTGTATAGGGTTTGAATAGAATCGATGATGACAATTTCGGGTTTCAGGTTCTGCATATTTTGCAAAACCGCCTCCAGGCGCGTTTCCGTGATGACCATGCATTGCTCATTATCAATGCCTATCCTGTCAGCACGCAGTTTCACCTGCTCAGCGCTCTCTTCGCCGGATACATAGGCCACGGGCAGCTTAAGTTTTAACGCAATCTGAAGCAGCAGCGTGCTCTTACCGATTCCGGGTTCACCACCCAGCAGCACCAGGCTTCCAGGAACCAGGCCACCACCCAGCACCAGGTTTAGTTCTTCATCGGGCATGGCAACCCTTTCTGTTTTTTCGGATGTAATCTGCCTGACATTCTGCGGCACGGCTTTTTCGGCTGGTGATGTTTTGGTCCAACCCGTCGGGCTGCTCTTTACGGAAACAACCTCCTCCTTCAGTGAATTCCAGGCACCGCAGGCGCTGCATTTGCCAGCCCATTTGGCACTTTCTGCCCCGCATTCACCACAGAAAAAAACCGTTTTGCTTTTTGCCATGCTGCAAATTACCACCAAAGGGATGTTTTCTTGTTATCAACTTTTACACGTTTTTTATTTAGAAAGATTATAAACAATTATGCCAACTGCATGTTTATTGCTTAATTTTGTAATGACTTATGGAACCAACATCCGATAATTTAGTTACCATTTACGCCGAGGCAACGCCCAATCCTGAGAGCATGAAGTTTGTTTCAAGCAAAATGCTTCTGCCCAATGACAGCGCTGATTTCAGAACTGCAGAATCCGCTGTGGATTCGGAACTGGCCAAAGCCCTGTTTGAAATGCCTTTTGTAAAGGGCGTCTTTATCATGAACAATTTTGTGTCGGTAACCAAGAATAATGATTACGAATGGTTTGATCTGATTCCCGATTTACGCCAGTTCTTTCAGGAATGGATACAGGATGGGAAGTCCATCGTTTCGCCCAAGAAGCAACTTTCAGCAGAAGAGGAAACTGAGGTTGAACGTAAAATTCGTCAGCTTCTCGAAGATCACGTTCGCCCTGCTGTTGAAATGGATGGTGGTGCCATTGACTTTAAAAGTTTTCAAAACGGCATTGTTACCGTGCAAATGAAAGGTAGCTGTTCCGGTTGCCCCTCCTCAACCATGACACTGAAGGCAGGTATAGAAAACCTGTTGAAACGCATGGTTCCTGAAGTTCAGGCGGTAGAGTCAGAAGCCGGTTGAGGATTTTATCCCGATCTGTGCAACGTTAATTTCGTTGCATTTCCTTTTATTTGCCGTTAAATCTTTTTTATGGCCAATAACTTACTCAAAGAATTTAAAGACCCGGACTTTCGGTCACTGCACCAGTTTTTTCTCAACTCAGCACACCATATTCATACGCCGGATACCGTTTATCTTACCCGCAAAGAATCGGGCAAATGGGTAGATTATACCTACCGTGATTTGCTTGCCTACATCGATTGTCTCACAGGCTGGCTCATGAGCCGTGGCTTGCAAAAGGGGGATCGCGTAGCGTTGATACTTGAAAACAGCCCCGAATTTTATTGCATTGATCAGTCTCTGCAAAAACTGGGCATCATCAACGTAAGTATATACCCAACCCTCACCGCAGAAGAAACCGCTTTTATTCTGAATGATTCGGGTGCACGCATCTTATTCGTCGGAAACCCTTTCCTGCTGAAAAAGTTCAAGAAAGTGGAAGACAAATGCCCTACTGTAGAAGTGGTGGTAAGTTTTCCGGAGGATGTGGAGACCGGCGACAAGCTGGTAACTTACAAACAAGTGCTGGAGCAGGGAAGGGGATTGCATACATCCTGGAGCGAACAGATTGAGGCCCGTTTTAAGGAAGTTGGACACGATGACGTGGCCACACTCATTTATACCTCAGGTACGACAGGCGTTCCCAAAGGGGCCATGCTCACCCATTACAACTTCCTCAGCAATTGCTATGACGCCAATGACCTTGTACCCGACATTACTAAAGACGATAAGTTTTTGAGTTTTTTGCCGCTGAGCCATGTATTCGAGAGAATGGCATATTATCTCACTACCTATCTGGGTTCATCTGTGGCGTTTGCCGAAAACATTGATAAAGTAGCGCAAAACATTGCGGAGGTGAAGCCAACCCTTATGGCTGCTGTGCCAAGACTGCTGGAAAGGGTGCATGACCGTGTAATGAAAAGCGGCACCGAAGCCGGTGGCATGAAGGCGAAAATATTTCTGTGGGCGCTAAGCGTGGGTGAGAAAGCCCGTCACCGCCGGGATGAAGGAAAATCCAAGGGTCCTGTTTTATCAGCACAATACGCACTGGCCAACAAACTGGTATTTTCCAAAATAAAGGAAAAAATGGGCGGAAGGCTCAAGCTATTTGTTTCCGGAGGAGGTGCGTTACCGCCCCATGTAGGTGAATTTTTTGCGAACCTGGGCATTCAGGTGCAGGAAGGTTTTGGTCTAACCGAGACTTCACCCTTTATCACTGTAAATGAATACAACAGGCAGGTATATGGCACCGTTGGACGTGTGGCACCCAGGCAGCAGGTGGCCATTCAGAATCCCGATACCAAAGAAATCTATACGGTGCAGACATATCATTCCTTCAAGCCCGATTTTGTCTCTGAGGAGGGTGAAATTCTTTCAAAGGGACCGAATGTGATGAAAGGCTACTGGAACAATAA
>CANHQZ010000040.1 GCA_947463125.1 Flavobacteriales bacterium
CAGGAATACAAAAACCTGCCCGAACAGGTAGAAAAAGATACCCTGATTTTTGACGGATTGAATGCATCGCCCATTACCGCTATCAGCGGCATATACAGGGGCATGCGTGCCGCAGGCATTACGGTAAGCATGGATGGCCACGGAGTGGATGAGATGCAGTACGGATACCGTGATATGCTGTATAACCTGTTTGATTATTATTACAAAACAGGAAATACCCGCATGGCTGATGCCCTGCGGGAAGTCATTGTTCCTACCTATCCCGAAAGTGACCATGCTAGGGTAGAACAAAACCTCAGGCAGCTGATGCAGGCGCAGGGTTTGACGGCCAGGATGAAGCGCATGGTAAAACAGCTGATAGGCCGAAAAACCTTTGACCGTGCCGGCTACAACAGTACCGTAAACTGGCCACCTGTAGGACAACCGTATCATTTTGAAGGGCTGGCTTATCAGGAACAGGTGGTATATCAGGAAACCTTCGTGGAAACCCTGCCCGATATTTTCCGCAATTTTGACCTGGCCGGCATGATGAACAGCGTGGAAATACGCATGCCGTTTATGGACTGGCGTTTGGTTGCCTACACATTTTCCCTGCCATTGAGCAGCAAGGTGGGCGGCGGCTACAATAAGCTGATAGTGCGTGAGGCCATGAAAAACCGCATGCCAGAAAGTTTGCGGCAGCGCCGCCTCAAAATTGGCATCAGCAGCCCCATACAGGTTTGGCTGAACGGGCCATTACGGGAGTGGGCGCTGGATATATTGCATGCCGGGGGAAATGAAGATAAGGTAACAATGGAAACTGTTGCCTTGCTGGAGAAGTCCCGAAAAGAACAGCGGGGATTAAACAAAGAACAGGCAACCGCCGTTTGGTGGGCTTTAAACAGAAGATTGTTGTTGGCATGAGCAGGATTTTGATAGTTGGGGCTGGATTTAGCGGTGCGGTGGTCGCACGTGAACTGGCGGAGGCAGGCTTTTCGGTGGATGTAATTGACAAAAGAGACCACATTGGCGGCAATGCATTTGATTTTGAGAACGAACACGGTATCAGGATTCATAAGTACGGACCACATCTGTTTCATACCAGCAATGAAAAAGTATTCAGGTTTCTCAGCCGATTTACAGAGTGGATCCCATACAGACACAGGGTTAAAGCCATGCTTTCGGATGGACGGCTGGTAACACTGCCGGTTAACAGAATAACCAAAGAAATCGTAGGCGCAGAAAATGTGGTTGATACCTTTATCAGGCCTTATTCCGAGAAGATGTGGGCATTACCTTTGGAAAAAATCAGCCCGGATATCATCAACAGGGTGCCGGTAAGGGATGACGAAAATGAAGATTACTTTCCGGATGATATTTACCAGTGTATGCCTAAAGACGGTTACACCGCGATGTTTGAAAGAATCCTGTCTCATCCGAAGATACATGTGCAGTTAAATACGGTTTTTGAACGAAGCAGGGAACAGGAGTATTACCATGTATTTAATTCCATGCCTATAGATGAATATTACGATTTTCAATTTGGTCCATTGCCCTACAGGTCCCTGAAGTTTCACCATGTTAATATCCCTGCTCCGAAAATATTCCCTGTATCACAGGTGAATTTTACGCACAATGGACCGCATACCCGGGTGGTGGAGTGGAAGAATATTCCGGGGCACGGGGATAAGGACATCATTACGTCACTAACCTATGAGGAGCCCTGCGATTACAAGGAAAATAACAATGAGCGCTATTATCCGGTAAAGGATAATGACGGCATAAACAGAGCTGTGTACAACCAATACAGGGTTATTGATAATCCCAAAGTTACCTTTATTGGACGTTTGGGCCAGTATGTTTACCTGGATATGCATCAATGTGTGAATGCAGCCCTGGTGGTGGCAGAACAATTTAAACAAAAACAAAACAAGTGAAATCTTTGTGTGTAATTATGCCCATTTACAATGAAGAGGCATCTATAGAAAAGACCTTTCTTGAATGGCATGAAGCCTTTGAACAGCAGCAATTTTTCCGGCAGGTGAAATTCGTACTGATCAATGATGGTTCCAAAGACAACACCTTACCCATTATCAGAGGGCTTGCAGCAGTACACAAAGGTATCCATGTGATTGACAAACCGAATTCAGGGCATGGGCATTCCTGCCTTGTGGGCTACCAGTATGCGGTAGAACAGAACTATGAATATACCATGCAGCTGGATAGTGATGGACAGTGTGATCCCCGTTTTTTTCCTGCATTTTTAGAGAAAATTGAAAACCATGACATCGTTTATGGTTTCAGGTACATCAGACTGGATGGTTTTTTAAGGTTTTTGATATCACGGATTTTATCGGTGGTAGCATTTGTAAGAACCGGTATATGGGTTTGGGACCCGAATTGCCCTTACAGAATCTTTAAAACAGATACCATCAGGGAATTTGTGCAAAAGGTAGACCCAACATTCATTCTGATTAATGTGGTTCTTGCTTTAAGCCATAAAAGAATGGGTATGAAGCTGGTTAACATTGTATTTAGGGAAAGGCACGGAGGAAGCCCTAGTTTAAACACCATGAAGTTGATTAAGGTTGGACGGGAATTTGACCGTCAATTGAAGTATTTCAAAGCACCATGAAAATCTTTTTAAGGGTAGGTTTAATAGCCATTGTTGTTTTACTGCTTTTACTCAGGTTTTATAAGTTGGACCTGGATGCAGCGGCAAATAACATTTCGGGAATTACAACCTGGGATGAGCCTTATTACACCTATTCAGCCATGTATGATTTGATCTCTTCAAAACCTACTTTCCCTCAGGATTTAAAAGCAAATGCGTTGATAGAAATCATAAGTATTCATAGCAATTTGATCACAAAGATTGGGTTTTTTATAGCTGGAAATACGTTTGAAGGATTGCGCCTGGGCGTTGTGCTTATATCGCTGTTAACTATCTTAATGTTATATAAAATAGCCATACAGCATTTTGATTTTTTAGATACCCAAAAAACGGTAAATAAATTACTAATACTGAGTTTGCTGCTGACAGAACCTACTTTCTTTATGTTCAGTAGAGCCCAAACACCCCAGATTTACTCTATTTTTTGGATTACGTTGGTTTTCTATTCCGTCTTTCAATACACCCGGTCGGGCAAAAATTTATGGATAATGTTGGCAGTTGCATTGGCTCTGTTGACAGTATGCTTTGTTTATCCCTACAATGTATATGTGGCACTGGCTCTTGCTTCGTATCTGCTAACAGAATATATTAAAAGCAGACAAAGCAAACTGCTCCTGTTTTCATTTTTAGGTTTAATTTTAGGAGTTGTCATTTATACAGTTATATTAAAACTATATGGGTTTGGTATAAATGATTATTTTCATTTTATGAAATCATTCAGAGCCTACAGAAATGAGTCTGATTTATCCAATAGAACTATACTTTCAATAGCTATGGCTCCTCTTCAAATATTCTATACCAATTTGCTAAGATATAATCCACTGTTTGTTTTAACGCTTTTTTCTCTGCCTATATTATTCATTAGAAAAGCGGCCAGACCCTCTTTTGATAATTTTATATTGCTGGTAGTTGGCATGGCTTTTTTACAATCATTTGGCATAAGCAGCTATCCATTTAAAAAATGGGTTACCTTATTCCCGACGCTATTTTTAACCATACCTTTTTTATTCAGAACTATTCATATTCAAATCAGAGATAAAAAATTAATCAGATATTTATTGTATGCGCTGTTTTTTGCCATGACACTTAAAACACAACTGGTAGTGAATACCAAAGAATACTGGTCGGGATTTGATGCATGGTTTATTTATCAGAATCCTGATGTAATGATTAAATGGTTTCCGGTTCTGTTTGCTTTATTAATAATTATTTTATTTGAATTGATTAATAGGGGAATTAATCCCAAAAGTCTTCTGGTGTTAATTGCAATATGTCAAACAATTATTATGTTTAGAATTAATTTTTATAAACAGACCAATACATATTTAACCATTTTAAAAGATAATGCCAAGTACTTAGACAACAAGGTTGTTATCAGTGATTCTGAAGTTTATACCTTGTATAACAATGGAATAGTCTTCTATAATTATATGTCAAAACAATTGAATATAGATTCAGAGATTGTGTCCAAGTCTGATACTTACACTTTTAAAGAAAGGTGTTTAGTAAGGTCATATCCACCAAACCTTCCACCATCTGATATAATAAATGATGGTGGGAACGAATACACCTTAGTTAAGTATACAAAGGGGTCAATATATAGTTTTGCTATATATGAACAAAAGAAATAATATTTAATTTACGATAAAACAATAACAGAATGAACATAGGCGTATTTGGTCTTGGATATGTAGGTGTAGTAAACGTAGCCTGCATGTATAAAAACGGTTATAAGGTGTTTTGCACGGATGTTAAATCGCAAAAAGTGCAATCTATTCTCGAAGGGAGAAGCCCGATTAAAGAACCGGATGTAGAAGAAATAATCCGTGAAGGAGTAGAGGCAAAGGGCATAGTGCCAACCCTGGAAGCGCCTGTGGTGGTTGCCAATGCGGACGTTTTGTTGTTTTGTGTGGGAACCCCCAGTAAAGCAGATGGGGAAGTAAACCTCTCATTTGTAAAAAACGTGCTGAGTGAGGTGCTGCAATTTTTGGATAAAAACGATGAGAAATGGCTCATTTTTAGAAGTACCGTTCCTCCGGGAACAACGGAAATGCTGAAACAACAATTTCTCGATAAACTATTTCCCAATGTAAAAATTTTGTTTTATCCCGAATTTTTAAGGGAGGGAAGCGCCGTAAAGGATTTTTTTAATTACGGAAGATGCGTGATAGGATCCGATTTTCAGGATATACCCGATAAAATAATCAATCTGCTGCACGTAAATAAAGAACGCCCTTTATTCATAACCAATTTTCGTACTGCCGAATTCTCAAAATATGTTGACAATAGTTTTCATGCCTTAAAAGTTGTATTTGCCAATGAGATTTTCCGCCTCGGATCGGGGCTTGGCATTGATGTGAAAAAGGCGGGAGAAATATTCGTTTCCGACACCAAACTCAATATATCCTCAAAGTATCTGAAACCGGGCATGCCCTATGGGGGCTCATGTTTACCAAAAGATGTAAGAGAGATTCAGCATTTAATGCATCAGCAGAACCTGGATTTACATATTTTGAAAAACATTATTCCGAGCAATGATGCTTTTATCGAGGCGATCTACCAAAAAATACTTAGTGTTCGTGTAAAAAAGGTGTCATTTGTAGGTATCACTTTTAAGAACAACTCTGATGATTTAAGGGAAAGTCCCATATTGAAAATGGCGGAGCGGCTTTCTGCATCGGGTTTCGAAATAAAGATTTGGGATGAAGACTTAAACTTATCAACCATGCGTATTGATTTTCCGCATTTATATCTGAGTATTAAGGAATTTTCGGAATGTATTAGCCAAACGGAATTAATAATTGTATCAAAACGATACTTGAATAAGGTTAAGGAATCTGCACCGGAAAAGGTTTCGGTCATTAACCTGTCTGATGAAATTGATTCACCCTTTATGAACCTGTATTAACAAAGATAAATAGCAGATACTTTGAAGCTGGCTTATTTATATATTGGGGGTGGAAGGAAAAAAACAAGTGTTCAACGGAAAGTTGTATCCCAGATTGAAGCAATGCGTAAAAATGGCATTGATGCAACCGGATACTTTTTTAGTGAAGAGGAATCGGAAGGCTTTATCGGAGATTTCATTAAAATAATTCCATTTAAAAGAACGCAAATAACAAATAAGTGGTTTAGAAGCTATCATGAGGCTGATGCGTTGATTAAACAGGTTGCTGCATTCGTAGAACAGAATTTAGGTGATTATGAAATATTGTACTTGCGGCATTACAGGTCAACATTTAATTACGTGAAGATGCTGAGAAAATATGCTGATAAATTAGTGCTGTATATACCAAGCCATGTTATTAAAGAAAATTTCAGGGAGCGTCAGGTTCCTGAGAATACGGGTTTGGTTAGTGTAATTATAAAATGGTGGGAGTACTTCAGGTATATCTATTTGTATGAAAAATATGTATGGAAATTTATTTTAAAGAAACTTAAAGCGGTTGTTGTATTTACGGAGGAATTTGCTGAAATACTCAGATCTCAGGCATTTGGTTCTCCCAGGATTATTTACAACCGTGATGGTGTAAACTGCGCAGAAGTAGCATTGAGAGAACTCGAAAAAACAGAAGATCCTGTGGTCAAACTTCTGTTTATGAAGGGGAGCAGCCTAAAACAGTCATGGAGTGGTCTGCAGCGTTTAATCAGCAGTGTTGAAGGAGATAACAAAAAACGATTTGAGATTTACATAACCGGCTCTGCAGGAAACGATCCTGAATACAAAAAAGACTTTGTAAAATGCGTAGGACATTTATCGCCGGAAGAATTGCAGCTTCTGGTAAACAAGGTTGATTTGGGCATCAGTAACCTTGCCAATTATATGATTGCATTTAATACTACCAGTAACCTTAAAAGCAGAGAATATTACGCCAGGGGTTTACCATTTATACAGGCCAATGAAATGCCTGATATTGACGGTTACGAAGCAGCAGACTGTTATTTACAGCTGCCAAACAACCATTTGCCGATTGATATGAACTTGGTGTATGACTATGCAATGAAAATGAGAAATAATCCTCTTCATGCGGGGAAAATGCGTCAATTTGCTGAGGAACATTTAGACTGGAAAGTAACGGTTGCCGAACTCTCAGAACAATTAAAAAGCCTGACATGACCATCATTTTTCTAGCCCACAACTGCAATATCCCGTTCATCCATACCGAACTGCAATTTCTGCTGCAATCCGATAAGGTAAAGCGGGTAAAGGTGTTTACCGATTTCCCGATAGAAGACCTTGAAGTAGCATTTCACGACAAATGCCATGTAACGGTGTTTGGGAAGGGACCCAATCATGCACTTAAAATAAACAGAACAGGCATTATCCTCAAAGAACTGCTTAGTCATACCGCTTGGTACGTGCGGCGCAGAAAGTGGAAAGAACTATTTCTCTATAGCCGCGACCACATGAAAAAAGCCCGTTTTATCCTCGATAACGGTATTGCTGAAGATGCCATTCTCTACTCATTCTGGGCCGGAAGCGGCGCCTTTATCATTTCGAGTCTGAAGCGTTTTGGAATAAAAAACATGGCATTGACCCGACTGCACGCCTTTGATATTTATGAGGACGGAGATAACCATGGCCATATACCCTGGCGCTCTTTCGTGCTGAAACAGCTTAACCACCTAATCACCATTTCTGAGCATGGGCGAAGATATCTCAACAAGAAATATCCTTATACCCGCGACAAAACCCGCACCATAACGCTGGGTATACCGCTGGTTGAGCAAAGCCTGAATAAAGCTCCTCAAAATGGCCTGAACATTGTGTCATGCAGCTGGGTAGGAACCCGTAAAAATATCACCCGGGTGTTTGATGCCTTGCAGCATATGCCAAACACCACCTGGACCCACCTGGGTGACGGAGAAGATTTTGAAGCCTTAAAAAAACATACCAGCCGGCCCGCCACATTGCAGTTTAACCTGCCGGGCAAGTTTACCAGTCAAGGCATACAATCCTATTACCGGGAGCAAAACATTACCTGTTTTATTTCCCTAAGCACCAACGAGGGACTGCCTGTGAGCATGATGGAAGCCATGGCCTTCGGTATTCCGGTGGTGAGCACCGATGTGGGTGGATGTGCAGAAATCGTTACTCCGGAAACAGGGGTCTTGCTGCCCAAAAATTACACCAACGAAGATGTGGTGAATGCGGTAAAAACATGCGCTGAAAAATTCAGCACTCCCGAGGCC
Organism: Flavobacteriales bacterium; assembly: GCA_947463125.1. Classification (GTDB taxonomy): domain Bacteria; phylum Bacteroidota; class Bacteroidia; order NS11-12g; family UBA955; genus RGEC01. Next base: position 7,847 of record CANHQZ010000040.1, read on the forward strand.
AGGAAGCGCATACAGGATTTTATCAAAGCAAATTTTGATGCAGAAACTAATTATCAGAAATTCCTGGGTTTTCTAAAGGAGGAAAACACAAAACACATGAGGGCCTATAACCCATGAACCCTGCAGAAACACCATTATTCCTGCTCGCCGGTGGCTTCGGAACCCGGCTGTCGTCTGTGGTGAAGGATGTTCCCAAACCCCTGGCACCCATTCATGGCAGGCCTTTTCTGGCATATCTGCTTGAAAACTATCACAGGCAGGGCATTCGCAGGTTTGTTTTTCTTGTGCACCACAAGGCAGATTTGATGAAAGCCTTTGTGGAGGCTGAAATCCAACAGGGCATTTTAAAAGGCTGCGATGTGAAACTGATAGAAGAACAGCAGCCCATGGGCACCGGGGGCGCAGTGAAAGCAGCCCTGAAGGAATTGCCCGGGGTAGAACACTTTCTGGTAGCGAATGCCGATACCTGGCTCTCTGCAGGCATTGCCGAATTGCTGAATACCGATAGCCCGGCCATAGCTGCGGTGTGGCAGGAGAATACCGCCCGCTACGGCTCATTGAAAACCGAAGGCAGCCACATTACCCAATTCATTGAAAAATCACCCAATGCCGGTGCAGGATGGATCAATGCCGGTTTATACAGGTTACATGCCGGCCTGTTTATCGATATGCCGGACGTGCCATTCAGCATCGAAAACACCTTGTTTCCTGCATTATTACAGCAAAAAACACTAAAATTTGCCGCTATCGACGGCGATTTTATCGATATCGGGATACCCGAAGATTATGAAAAATGTAAAGAATACCTGAAACCATGAATACCAGCTGGATGTATATCAACGGCAATGCCAGTATCCGAGAAGCACTGGAGCATATAGACCGGAACCTGCAGGGATGCATTTTTACCACCGATGATCTTGGTAAAGTAACCGGTGTGGCCACCGATGGGGATATACGCCGGGGGCTGCTGAACGGGCTTACCCTGGACAGTGCCGTACAGCTTTGTGCAAACACCGAATTTGTTTTTGCAGGCGCCGGAGATTCCCGCGAAGCCCTGCTGAAAAAACTGGACCAAAAAATTCGCGTTATTCCCTTGCTGGACGCGGAAGGCCGTCTGCAGGACGTATATACCAAAGACAGGCTGCCCGGACAGAAAGAGCAAAAAGTATACACCCGCGCCAAGGCACCCGTGCGCATCAGTTTTGGAGGTGGCGGTTCAGATCTTACCCATTATTTTATGCAATCCGGCGGTGCCGTCATCAACGCCACCATTTCTTTATTCAGCCACGCTACCTTGCACAAGCGCGATGATTCGCGGGTGCGAATTTATTCCTACGATTTGCAGGGCACGCTGGAAGGTGAAAGCCTGGAAGAAGTATGCCGTCAGGAAGGTCGTTTTGGTCTGATACAATCGGTTCTGAAAACGATAAACCCGGAGTTTGGCTTTGATTTATACCTGCACAGTGATTTTCCCATGAAATCAGGGCTCGGTGGCTCTGCCGTAGTAGCCGCCTCCATACTTGGGTGCTTCAATGAATTGCGCATTGACAAATGGAGTACCTATGAAATTGCCGAACTGGCCTACCAGGCAGAACGACATAACCTGGGTGTGGCCGGTGGCTGGCAGGACCAGTATGCCACCATCTTTGGCGGTATTAATTTCATGGAATTCAGGGCAGACCAAAACCTGATTCATCCGCTGAAAATGAATGCCGATATTCTGAATGAACTGGAAGAGTGCCTGGTGCTCTGCAATACGGGAACCATTCATGAAAGTGGTGCCGTACATGACGATCAGCGCAAAGAAATGCAGAAAGACGATGTTCGCAACCTGGTAGATAAAAACGTAGCCCTAACCTATACCATGCGCAATATGCTGCTGCGCGGTCAGCTGAAGGCGTTTGCAGCCGCATTGCATCAGGGCTGGCAGTACAAAAGACAGTTCAGTACTGCAATAAGCAATGCTGAGCTGGATGGATTGTATGATTTTGCGATTGCCAATGGAGCGCTGGGCGGAAAACTGCTGGGTGCGGGCGGTGGCGGATTTTTCCTTTTCTTTGTACCTGCAACGGCCAAACATCAATTAATGAACGCATTGGAAAGCAAAGGCAAACAGGTTATACCATTCAGGTTTGAGCAGGAAGGGCTGCGAAGCTGGCAAATGAGGGACACTTTCGGAGAATGACAATACAGATTGGATCTTTTATTGTTGGCGATAAAAGGGCCTTTGTGATTGCCGAAATAGGCAACAACCACAACGGAAGTCTGGAGCGCGCACTGCAAATGGTGGATATGGCCGTGGAGATGGGGGCAGACTGCGCTAAATTTCAAATGCGCCATCTCGATCAGGTTTACCGCAGGCGCAGCCTCGAGAAAAACGGGGAAGACCTGGGCACCGAATACATTCTTGATTTGCTGAATCGCTTTGAGCTGAGCCTCGAAGAACATGCAAAAGTGGCTGAATACTGCAGGGAAAAAGGAATTTTGTATCTGTGCACGCCCTGGGATTTGCAAAGCATCCGCATTTTGGAAGACATGCAGGTTCCTGCCTACAAAGTGGCATCGGCAGACCTGACCAACCTTCCGCTTATTTCTGCCCTCGCCGATACAGGAAAACCCTTGATACTAAGCACCGGCATGAGTGCAAAAGAAGAGGTAGAAGAAGTAGTATCATTTTTAAACCGCAAAAACGCCGCATTTGTGCTACTGCATTGTAACAGCACCTATCCTGCACCCTACCACGATATTCATTTGAAATGGATGGGCTCGATGAAGCAAATCCATCCTTATGTTGGCTACAGCGGTCATGAGCGCGGCATCGCCGTATCACTGGCAGCCGTTGCCCTGGGCGCCTGTGTGATAGAACGACACTTTACCCTGGACCGTAACATGGAAGGCCCCGATCATGCGGCCAGCCTGGAATTTGAAGAATTTAAAAGCCTAATACAGGGCATCCGTGAAATAGAATCTTCCCTGGGCAGCGCAGCCCGCAGAACCGTGAGTCAGGGCGAAATGATCAACCGTGAAAACCTCGGTAAGAGCCTGGTGGCAGCGCGTGCGATGAAGCAAGGCGAAGTTATTTCTTCTGCCGATGTAAAAGTGCTGAGCCCGGGACAGGGTTTGTCGCCCCTGCACTATGAAAAGCTGCTGGGCAAAACACTGTCGAGGGATATGGATGCGGAAGATTTTTTCTATGCTTCCGATTTAACCGAAACCCGCGTAAAACCCGGTGAATATAGCTTCAAACACCCCTGGGGTGTGCCGGTCCGCTACCATGATTTCAAAAAGTATGAGGCCATGGTGAAACCGGATTTGTTTGAGTTTCATCTTTCCTATGCCGATATGGACCTGAATCCGGCGGATTTTCTGCAGGGGCCCTATGACTGCGGCTTTGTGGTGCATGCACCGGAGCTGTTTAAAGGCAGCCACCTCATGGACCTGGCCACGGATGATGCAGATTATCGCCGCATTTCCATGCAGGAAACACAGCGGGTAATTGACATTACGCGGTCGCTGAAGACATTTTTTCCGAAAGAAAAGAAGCCCCTGATAGTGGCAAATATTGGCGGTTTTAGCATGGATGCACCCGTGGATGAGGCCAAAAAAGAACAGTATTACACCCAGTTTTTTCAATCTCTTTCAGAGCTTGATACGGAAGGAGTGGAAATCATTCCACAGACCATGGCACCGTTCCCCTGGCACTTTGGCGGACAGCGTTATCAGAATATATTCATCCACGTGGATGAAATCGTTGACTACTGCAGCCGCTTCGGCCTGCGCATGTGTTATGATGTGTCGCACAGCAAGCTGGCCTGCAACTACTTCAACAGGGATTTTTATGCGTTTTCACGCAAAATAGCGCCCTACACGGCCCACATTCATATGGGTGATGCCCGTGGCTTGAATGGTGAAGGATTGCAGGTGGGAGAAGGCACCATCGACTTTGATGTGCTGGGTGAAATTTTCAACGAAGGTTGTCCCGATGCCGGTTTTATTCCGGAGATATGGCAGGGCCATAAAAACGATGGCGAAGGTTTTTGGATTGCCCTGGAACGCCTGAACGGCAAAATGTAACATGATAGAGGAAATTTACAGCGAAATTAAAGCATCTGCAGACCTGAAACAGGTAGTGCTGGCCGATACGGACTTGCAGCAAAGGCTGGCTGAGCTGGCAGAAAGCTGCATAAACACCATAAAAAGCGGCGGCCGCATTTTCTTCTGCGGAAATGGCGGCAGTTTTGCCGATGCGCAGCACCTGGCAGCCGAGCTGGTTTCGCGCCTTCGCTTCAACCGCGATGCCTTGCCTGCCATTGCCCTGGGCACCAACAGCAGCAACCTTACCGCCATCGGAAATGACTATGGCTATGAGCAGGTGTTTTCAAGGGAACTGAAAGCCCTGGGCCGTCCCGGTGATTTGCTGATTGCAATATCCACCAGTGGAAACAGCCCCAATGTGCTTATGGCTGCGGATACAGCCAAAAACATGAACATAAATGCCTATGCCTGGACAGGCCATTCGGGCGGAAAACTGGCATCGGTGTGCCATTGCCTGAAGGTACCCTCTTCCCAAACGGATAAAATTCAGGAAGTGCATATCATGATGGGCCATATTGTGTGCCATCTCATTGAAAAAACCCTCTTTTCGCAAGCGTAAATGTTACAGTTCCTCGGGCTTAATGTAGGTGTTATGCAGGGCCGGTTGCTGCCCAAATACCAGGGGCGTTATCAGGCCCACCCGTTGGGCTACTGGCAGCAGGAATTTACCATTGCTGAAAAAATGGGATTTTCGCACATTGAGTTCATTCTGGATTATAACGATGCGGATAAAAACCCGCTGCTTTCACCGGAAGGCAGAGCAGAAATAAACACGTATATCAGGGATACAGGCGTGAAAGTGAGAAGCATCTGCGCCGATTATTTTATGGAAGCACCGCTGCACAGCGCAGATTCGGTGGTAGCGCAAACGTCGATGACGGTGATGCAAAACCTGCTTGCCACATCACCTGAAATCGGGGTAACATGCATTGTGTTGCCCTGTGTGGATCAGTCGGCGGTAAAAACGGATATTGAAAAACAAAACCTGATCTCGGCCTTGCTGAAACTGGTGGCCTATGCCGAAAAGGCAGGCGTAACCATCGCCCTGGAGATGGATCTCAATCCCGCAGATTTTAAAACGTTGATAGCGGAATTACCGGCCTGTATTTCGGTCAACTATGATACGGGAAACAGTGCTGCTTTGGGTTATGATATCACAGCAGAATTTGACGCATATGGCAGCCGCATTTCAGATATTCACATCAAGGACCGCGCGCTGGGTGGTGGTTCGGTGCCGCTGGGTAGCGGAAATACCGATTTTCAGGCGGTCATTCGCGAAATCAGAAATATAAACTTTGACGGAATCCTGGTGATGCAGGCATTCCGTGACGATGAGGGTGTTGAAATACTAAAGTCGCAAATAGAAACCATGAAAAAACTGGAGGATCAGTACGCATGAATGTAGCAGCCATTGTGTTGGCCCGGGGAGGAAGCAAAGGCATTCCCAAAAAGAACATCATAGACTTTTGCGGTAAACCGCTGATGGCCTGGACCATCGAAAATTGTATACAGGGTGGCGCTACGTCTGTATGGGTAAGTTCAGACAGCGATGAAATACTGGAAGTGGGAGAAAATTTCGGGGCCCGTTCCATCAAAAGACCCGATGATATTGCCGGTGATTTTGCCACATCCGAATCTGCCTGGCTGCATGCCATCGATCATATTGAAGGTGCAACAGGAAAACCCATAGACTGGGTGCTGGCGCCGCAGGTAACTTCCCCATTGCGCGAGGCAGCCGATGTTCGAAAAGGCATAGAACTGGCCGCAAGTACCGATTGTGATTCCTTTTTTTCCTGCAGCATGGCCGAAGACCTGTTTTTTTGGGAAAACAAAAACGGTCAGCTGGACAGCGTGAATTACGACTGGAGAAACCGCAAACGCAGGCAGGATATTCCGAAACAATACATCGAAAACGGATCGTTTTACCTGTTTAAGCCGGAAGTGCTGAGGCAAAACAACAACCGTTTCGGACACAAAATAGGCGTGGTAGAAATGGAATTCTGGAAAATGTTTGAAATCGATTCCATGGACGATCTTCGCATGTGTTCAGCACTGATGAAAGAATTTATTATTAAATTATAAAAACCATGACAGACATACAAAGAAGCGGCAGGGTAGTGTACATGAACGGCACATTCGTACCCGAGCACGAAGCAAAAATCTCCATTTTCGATTCGGCCCTCATGTTTGGGGATATGGTCTTTGAAATGACCCGGTCGTTCAATAAGAAACAGTTCAAACTGCGTGAACACCTGGAAAGGCTTATGACCGGGGTTAAAATCCTGCATATTCCGCTGAAAATGACCATAGACGAGCTGGAAGAAGCCTGTTACAAAACCATTGAGGCGAATGAACCCGTTTTTTTACCCACCGACGAGCATCGTCTGATGATCAATATAAGCCGGGGACCGCTGGGTATCTATGCGCCTATTTTTGGTGGTAAAATGGACCCCACTGTGGTGATTGCTGACTTTCCGCTAAAATGGACCGTGGCCAGCATGGGAAAATACTACGATAACGGCATCAACTCTGTGATTCCTTCGCAGAGAGCGATACCGGCCACCCTGCTCGATCCGAAAATCAAGAACCGCAGCCGCCTGTATTACCAGATGGCCAACATCGAAGTAAGCCAGTTTGCCGGCGAAAACAACTGGGCCCTGTTGCTGGATCCTGACGGATTTATCACTGAGGGAACCGGCGATAACTTCTTCATGGTAAAAGACGGAAAAATCATCACACCTGAAGGCAGAAATATTCTCAGGGGCATTAGCCGCGATTACATTTTTGAGCTGGCGGCGCAGATGGGAATTGAATGTATAGAAAAGAACATCGAGCCGTATGATGTTTATATTGCAGACGAAGCATTCCTTACCGGTACGCCTTTCTGCATTCTGCCAACTACCAGCCTCAACGGGATTAACATCGGTGACGGCAAAATGGGCAAAATCACCACGGCACTGCTGGAACAATGGAGCAAAAATGTGGGTCTGGACATCGTGAACCAGATTAAAACCTGGAGTGCCGAAGTGGCCGCAGGAACCGCATCTTCAGCGCCAACGCCCTACCAGTTTAAACGAAACTGATTTTGGAATTATCACTGAAGTCAAAACATGTGCTGATTGCAGGCGGCAGCGGTGGCATCGGAAGCGCTGTTTCCAAAGCGTTTTTGCAGGAAGGAGCTACAGTGCACATTCTCAGCCGTACCCGGCCCGATTTTATCGTCCCGGGCATGTTCTGGTATGGATGTGATATTACCCAAAAAACACAGCTGGAAGCAGTTTCGGCAGAAATAATAAAAAACACCGAAGGTCGCCTGGATGTGCTGATTTGCAACGTTGGATCGGGATCAGGTGAGGCAACAGCCCTACCCGAAGAGGCAGAATGGCAGCGCATGTGGCAGCTTAATTTTTCAGGTACTTTAAACTGCCTGTCGCATTTCGAAGAAGCATTGAAAAAAGCCGAAGGCAATGCCACACTGGTCAGTTCTGTTGCCGGGATGGAAAGCATTGGTGCCCCTACGGCATATTCCGTAGCCAAATCGGCACTGATAACCCTGGGCAAAGAATTATCCCGCAAATGGGCGCCCGCTGTCAGGGTAAATACGGTGGCACCGGGAAATATTATGGCCGAAGGCGGAACCTGGGACAAGAAAACGAAAGAAAATCCGGATGCCGTGCGGCACATGCTGGAAAACAAAGTTCCACTGCAGCGTTTCGGAAAACCGCAGGAGGTTGCCAACCTGATTGTATTTCTGTCTTCGGACAAAGCCGCTTTCATTACCGGCTCCTGTGTGGTAATTGACGGCGGACAGACCACCTCATTTCACTGACATGGATATATTTTCCTTAAAAAATAGAATCATCGTTATCACAGGAGCGGCAGGCCTTTTGGGCCGGCAGCATGCCTGGGCCGTGGCTGAGGCCGGAGGCACACCGGTATTGCTGGATTTATCGCAAGCTGCACTGGATGATTTCTCCGCAGAGATTAACAGTAGGTTTTCCTGCGATTGCAGCGGCCGGGCAGTGGATATTACCGACGAAGCATCCGTTAAGGCAGCATGCGACAGCATCCTGAGCCGCCATGGTAAAGTGGACGGACTGATTAATAATGCTGCCAATAATCCCAAAATGGAAGCATCAGGCACCACCAATTTCAGCCGGCTTGAAAATTTTCCTATGGAGATATGGAGCAATGATCTGGCAGTGGGGCTCACCGGTTCATATCTGTGCACCAAATACTTTGGGCATGCCATGGCAAAAAACGGACATGGCGGCTCCATCATCAATGTTTCCAGCGATTTGGGACTGATTGCCCCGGATCAGCGCTTGTACAGAAATGAAAATGCAGCCTCTGATCAGCAGCCCGTTAAACCTGTGACCTATTCGGTGGTAAAAACCGGGCTGATAGGATTAACCCGCTATATTTCCACTTACTGGGCGGATGTTCCCGTGCGGTGCAACGCGATTTGTCCGGGAGGTGTGGAAAACGGGCAGCCGGCCGATTTTATGAAGGAGGTAATCTCCAGAATTCCCATGGGAAGAATGGCGCGTAAAGACGAATACAAGGGACTGATTGTATTTCTTTTGTCAGAAGCATCCAGCTATATCAACGGTGCTGTAATTGCGGCAGACGGCGGCAGAACCGCCTGGTAATCCATGCAGGAGTTTCAAAAACTGCTTTTAGAACTGGACAACAGCCATTCGGATTTGCATTTTACCTTTTCCGATTCTACCCCCGTGTGGCCCATCCTTCGCTGGCAACTGCGTTTTGCAGAAATGCAATCGCAATCGGGCAGCCGCAGCGTGAAAAGCCATTCCGGGCAGCCGGTATCCTTATGGAACTATATGTTTTTTTGCCTGCAGAACAGGCCAAAGTTCTCGCGAAATACAGATATGATCAGTATTGCCAACTATGAAGGCACCCCCGGTGTACCCAACCGAATGACCCTTTTTCTGAAGGATATTCCTGAACTCAAAAAACAGGAATGGCTGTATTCAAACAACAGAAAAATGTTTGGAGGATTGTCGGAAACCTATTCTTTTGATTCTTTTTTTTATACATCATGGCTGAAAAGCAAGCTGATGTTCAGCTCCCCAAATAAGCTCTGGGAAAAGCAATTGGATGATTTCTTAAATCCCGTAAGGCAAATGCTGTCGGCATACATCAGGCCTGAAGCATGGTTTCAGATCAGGTCTGAACTTTCTTTCATCAACAGGGTTATCCCGGTTTACCGAAAAACCCTGAAAACAGCATTGAAAAAAGCCAAACCCAAATTTGTGCTGGTTTCGGAAGGAAATAACGGAGAGTGGAAACAGGCTGTTTTGTTTCAGGTTGCCAAAGAGCTGAAAATACCCACGGGCGAAGTGCAGCATGGGGTGTTTAACCTGGGCATGAAGTATGGAGAAAAACTGGCACTGAATCCTACTCTGAAAAGCATGAAAACCGACTATGAGTTTGTGTTTGGTCCTTTTCATGCCGGCCTCACCAATGCGCCCGTTCAGTGTATTCCATTTGGGCATTATGACCTGGAAAGGGCTGCCGGATCGACGGAACCAAAAACAGGAGAAACCATGCGTATCGTGCTAATTTGTGAGGGCATTCCGCCTTCTTCCATTGATAACGGTCTTTTAAAGCATACCTATGCTGCACTCAAGGCGTTTCAAAAACCTTTTCAGCTTACTATCCGTTTGCATCCCTCAGAGGCACCGGATGAGAAATATGCTCCGTTTTTTGAATTTCCGGGAACCCGTTATTCGGAATACACAACAGAAACGGTTCACAGCCTGCTCAAACATTCGGATGTTGTGATAAGCCATGCCTCTACCGTGGTTTTTGAGGCATTGTATTACAATGTACCGGTAGTGGTTTTGCAGGATGCAAATACCGAAACCTACATACCCAAAGGTGTGGGCATCCCATTTCATAACAATCAGGAATTGCTGGATCAGCTGAGCCGGCAGGATTTTTCCACCACTGAAGGCGGCGAATTCTGGAGCAAGGAAGGCGTGGTGTCCAATTTCAGGCAATTCTGGAAACAACATATTCAATCATGACAGGAAGAAAGCTTGGTATATTGCCGGAAATACTAGCATATCCCAACTGGAGACATAGGGTGCATTTGGGCAATGGCTTGTATACCATGGGATACAACACCCTCGAAAACGACTGGGAATTTTACGGGATGCCTGAAAATATAGCCGGAAAGACCGTGTTGGACCTGGGAGCCAATGATGGTTATTACAGTTTTAAGGCCGAGGAAAAAGGCGCCGCGGAAGTAACGGCTATGGATATTTACTGGGGCGACGGAAGTACCATGGTGGGTGGGTGGCCGCTGCAGGGAATTACCCTGCTTAAAACCTATTTAAATTCCAATGTGGTTATCAAGCCCGAATCGGTGTACGACCTTCATCAAAGCCAAAGACAGTGGGATGTGGTTTTTTGCAACGATCTGCTTTCATGGCTGGAAGATATTCCGCGGGCCATGGATCAAATATCTGCTGTTTGCAAAGAAAAACTGGTAATTCACGACACATTCAGTACGCGCAAAAACGGATTGGATATTGAGATACGACAACTGGGCATTGCAAAACTGCACCGCATGCGGATAGACTATCTGGTTCAGTGTTTACGCAAGCGAGGTTTTAAAACAGTTTCCATTCACAAGGTGTATTCATTTAAGCATTATGCCTGGCAATTTGAAAACTTCGCGCCGACAACGGCACACAATGCCATTGAGATATGGGATTCACCAATAGAAGGTAAAGTCATTAAAACGGCGGTAGTGCAAGAAGTTTGGGTGTTGCAGACATTCAGAGAATTTGTGTACCTGCGTGAAATTGGATGGGCCAAAAAGAGCGATTTGCGAATAGCAAACCGTTACAAGTATTTCTGGCTAAGGCAGTTGAAAAAGTGCATTCCGGATTGGCTGCTTAATCTGTGGCACGGTAGAATTGGTCTTGAAAAAAACATAGGAGAATTTGTGATTACGGCCGAAAGATAGTCATGCGTGAAATCGTGATTGTATCTTACACATTTCCTCCTATGGGAGGAGTAGGCGGAAGGCGGTGGTCCAAGCTGGCAAATGCACTTACGGAGCTGGGCGTTAAAGTTCATGTATTCTGCGCGGCCCCCAACAGTAGCGAACACTCACCCTGGCAAATTTATGATTCGGTCATCGTTCACAGATTCCCTCGTAAGTATCCCCAAATTCTGAATCGTGTTCCTAAAAGCCTGTTTGAAAAACTGCAATATAGATTTTGGCTCTGGGCACTTAAGTTCTTTACGAAGGGCAACTATTATGACCGGGGGATTTTTTGGCGAAATTATATCGCCGGTGTCTACAATTTCATGCAACACCATTCTATGGGGAACCTGGTCGTGACAGGGGGGCCTTTTTCTCTGTTATATCAAGCCGCTGCCATGAAATCAAAGTACCCTGAAATACACCTGATTTCGGATATACGGGACGAATGGGGTGCCGATGCATTTTACGGTTTTGGTTTGCTGGGCAATAAACGCAGGCAGGAAGAAATGAGAAGGCTTGAGTTCACATTACAACATTCTGACACGATAGTGGTACCATATCCTTACATGAAGCGGAAATACACGCAAATTGCAGGTGAAAATGCAGCC
>CANHQZ010000041.1 GCA_947463125.1 Flavobacteriales bacterium
TTACCACCAGGATTATTACACCAACAACCCCGACCAGCCTTATTGCGTAGCCGTTGTTGGAGAAAAAGCGGCCAAATTTCGCAAGCTTTTTGCGGACAAACTGAAGAAGTAACCGCATGTTGCAAGGCGCTGCGCTAAAGTCACACCTTCAGCATTTGTCTGACAAATATGGCTTTATAGCCGTGGGGGTGGCCGCTGCGCGAAAACTGGATGAAGAAGAAGACCGCTTAAAAACCTGGCTGGAAAAGGGTTATCATGGAACCATGCACTACATGGAAAACCATTTTGACAAACGCCTCGACCCCTCGTTATTGGTTCCCGGTGCCAAAAGCGTCATCTGTTTTTTGTACAATTATTATCCTGCCGAGAAGCAAAACTCCGATGCACCCAAGGTTGCCAAATATGCCTACGGGGAAGACTATCACCGCGTAATCAAAGATAAGTTTTATGACCTGGTAGCAGAACTGCAATCAGCATCCGGACCGATAGAAGGCAGGATTTTTGTAGACAGCGCCCCGGTGATGGAAAGACAGTGGGCCGCGCTGGCCGGGCTGGGCTGGACCGGTAAAAACAGCCTGCTGCTGCGCAAGGGCGTGGGTTCTTATTTTTTTATCGCAACGATAGTATGTGACCTGGATATAGAGCCTGACGTACCCACCACCAGCCACTGCGGAACTTGCACCGCGTGCATTGATGCATGTCCCACGAAAGCTATCGTGCAGGATGGTGTAATTGATGCATCTAAATGCATTTCCTACCTCACGATTGAGCGTAAAAGCGATATACCACAAGCCTTTCAGCCAAACATGGAAGGTTATGTTTTTGGCTGCGATATCTGTCAGGATGTATGCCCATGGAATCATTTTTCAACGCCGCACACCGAACCCCGCTTTGATGCCGGCGAATGGATAAACTGGGATGAATCAGCCTGGAAGAATATGGATGAAACCTCCTTCGATGAGCAGTTCAATAAATCGGCGGTTACCCGCGCCGGTTTTACCAAAATTCGAAAAAACCTGGAATTTATTACGCCTCAGAACAAGTAACGGGCCTCTGCCCTGCCGATATGAATGATACCCACATTGGCGGTTTTGCGGGCTTCGTAATTCAGTAAGATTTGCACATTATTGGCGGCCGACATACGAATTTCCGCATTAAACCGATAGTTTTTTCCGGGCGTAAAACCCTGCATCACATCAAAAGCCAGCGCTGTATTGGGTTGCGCGTTGTAGGTAAAATCGATGCGTGTGAAACGCAAATCCAGCATGCCTGTACTGCCAATGCTACGGGTAACCGTGGCTGAAATTTCGCTGCGATCTGCAAGACGCTTCCCTCCAATGGAATCAGACCATTCTTTTTTGCCTGAAACGGCAATCCGCATTCGGGTATTCAGCTGCCACAAAATCTGGGGTTCAGCAGACAGTCCGCTGTAGGCAAAATTGTTTGCCGGTTGCACTGCCGACTGATTTTTATGCAGCTTTTTATCGGCGGTGGCACGCAGTTGCCAGGCTGTGCCTAAATCGCGGCGGTGAAACAGTGTATGTGTCTGAACATTGCGTAATTCCGGCCCTTGCCCGAAGAAATTCTTATTGCCCCGAAATAAAGTTGTATACTGAACAGACCATCTGGCACCTTCTATTTCCGCCTGGTTTCTCAACAAGGCATTAGCCGCTATGATGGCGTCCGATTGCAGGTTTTCGGTAAATGGCAGATAACGATTGAAGGACGATGAAAACGTATTGCGACCGAGATAATTCCACCCAAGCCGGTTGCTGAAAAACACGGTTTCTCTTTTGTTTTTAAGGCGATAATGAAGGTTGCCATTCCATTCCACCGATTGCGCCCGGATAAAGGCACCCGTAGGCAGCAAAAGCCTCACAAACCTTGCCTGATCGCGGAATGGGGTTTCCACAAACTCGCTCACTTCCTGCACCTTGTTTTCATTGAAATCAATCCAGGTGTAGTAGCCTTGCCCGGCAGGTACTTCAAAGTAGGCAAACTGCCGTTGCTGTTCACGGGCAGACAGCGTTTGATAAAAAATGTTGCCCGACAGGTTTTTGGTCAAGGCCGGAAATGACCATTCCACGCGGGCTGAGGTATGTTTTTCATCGGCAAACTGGCCGGCAAAGGCACTGTCCAGCAATTGCATGGAACGATACTGCCAGCCTGTTTTCAGAAATGCCGCTTTTTTGCCATTTACAAAAAAATCTGTACCCGCCGATTGCCAGCGCGAAGCCCTTATCAGGCTGCTGTTCTGCGGCAATAAATTGGTTCGGCCGGCTGCATTAAAGGATAGCGTATACTTGCCTTTTCTCACGTCCATCCTCAGCCGAGATTCATCAAAGCGGTATGAATTATTCATCAGGCTACCGGCAACGGTATCCATTCTGAAAACACTTTCCTCGCGCAACTGTTCCAGCACAGCAGCAAAGCTTCTTTGACGGTATCCGCCTTGCAGACGCAACTGTTTAAAATCGTTATTCAGTCCACCCAGAGTAGCTTTGGAAACTTCAGCCGCAGGCTCGGCAAACCAGCCCTTTTTCTCTGCTTTCAATCTCATGAAAACAAACCTTGAAAGATTGCTGCCAAAACGATTTACACCCCACCTGTTTTCAGTTTCCAGGTGCCTGTTGCCCAAAAATAATCTATGGGTGATATAACGGCTCCCTGCCGGTGTTGCTCCTCCTTCGGGATTAAACAACTGTCGGTTCCATAAACGCCCAAATTCCACATCCCTGAAGCGTTCCACCGCTGTAAACCGCGCAGAAGTCCATTCGGATTTCACATCATTTTGCAATTGCCAGCTTCGGGTGGTGTCTTTTTTTGATTTTCCAATACGGTTGTGCTGTTTCCATTCGACCCCGAGCGCTCGGCCACGGTTATCCGCATCATCCAGCGGTGAAAACAGGTTGTTGTCCTGCAGGGAAAAAGCATTGCTAATTTTAACCTGATTTCCCGGTCTGAATTTCCAGATCATCCCCCACTCGCTGAGGCTGTTTTTATTGGGCGTATGCAATACCTGAATGGGTTCGTAATCGCCTTGCGGCAATGTTCCGGAGGGCGGCACAAACCTGTAGGTTTTGCCGTTCGCGGTGGTGGCCGACAGCCTGTAATTCCCCCTGCCCGGACCCACGTATGCAAATGAAAGACGGTAATATATTTCTCCTGAATCGGGAGCAGATTTGTAGGCAAAAAATGAAAAACCGGCACTGTCTTTTTTGATGTAATTGGGTGCTGCGGGGTTAAATGCCGATTGTCTAAAAGCCCCGTTCATGGTGGCAGCCGAAGGATTGTCGCCGGCCAGTTCCATAATTTGACGAGCATCGAGCATGCGGGAACTGTCAAACAGTGACAAATCCTGTTGAAGGGGTTGTGAAGGCAAATCACCTTCCCTGAACATAGAGGCAAACAGGGTTACATTTCGCTTTTCTGCGGAAACAAGGGCCGCTCCCACCATGCGGGTATAGAAACGGTCTGTGTATTGAAATTCAACCACAATACGGCTATTCTGGGCAATAAGGTGTTTGGGTGTAAAGGTTATTTCACCCAGATTGTAATCAATGGTATAATCAGCCTGATAGCCGCGCTCCAGCCGTTTTCCATCCAGGTAAACAACCTCGGTTCCCGAAACAATGATGATAAAATTCTCATTTCGGGCACCCGTAAGCCTGTACGGCCCCTGCAATCCTTCCTGCCCCTGCAGTTCATTCCTTGCAAACCGTCCCCGGGCAAGTGCAGCGTTTCCTTCTGAGCGGATCTGCCAGCTACCGATTGTATCTGCCCGCTGCAGCTGAATTCCCCGGTTTTTCTTGGCATATTTGGAAAACCATGCCTGAGGCAGGCCGCTGAAGGCATAATCTCCCAGGGTAACTGAAGATTTGGCGGTTTGTGCTTTTACATAAATCCTGTCAAAATCCTGAATGCTGCTGCTGGTTCCCTCGGGCTGAAAAGGATATTCCTGATCCGTGAGCGCGCCCTCAATACTGAGATTGTTGTTAATTTTGCCACTCATGCGAAGATTCAATGCAGAATTGGGCACCAAATCCTGGGCATTGCCAAATGACAATCCACGCAGCAAGACTCCGTCAGTTAAAAGCCCGGATGTCTCGGTCACTGCCGTTTCGGGTGGTTTATTTTCCAGCTGCAACCCGCTTGGATTTACCTCCGTGCGCATGGGATACATCTGCCTCAATCTAAAAAAAGTCGGACTGACAGCCTGGTAGGAAATTTGTATTGGTTTATTGCGCCAGGAGCCCGCAAGCACAAGGAACTGGTGATTTTTTTGCCATCGGTAATCTTTTCCTTCTTTCAACACGCTATCTCCGCATACCATGCTCACAGTAGCCGGAATCACATAACCGGAATCCACATAAACAAGGGTGTCGACAGTTGTAAGCACCCTATTACGCTGCTGCGATTGGGCATCATGGCTATATAGCAACAGTCCCAAGAAACAAACAAAACGCCATATTGCCGGGGTGTACCTCACGCATTATGCTGTTTCTATGATCGGAAGCTTAACGACAAAAGTGGTGCCTTTGCCTTCTATGCTTTGAAAATCAATAACACCGCCAAACAGTTCCACAATACGCTTGCTGATGGCCAGTCCCAGTCCCATGCCGCTGTTTTTGGTACTAAAGTTTGGACTAAAAATCTGCTTTCGCAGGTTTTCAGGAATCCCGGAACCATTGTCTTCAAATGAAATAACAACACGTCCTGTATCAATAGTTGCCCGAATCCGTATTAATCCTTTTCGGTCTTCAGGAATGGCCTGCACCGCGTTTTTAATAATATTTGTAAATACCCGCCCCAACTGATGCTGGTCTGCCATTACATGGGTTTCTGCAGGCAAGGCTTTATAATCAAACGTAACATTCTGTTCTTTTTCGAAAAGATGTATCACCGAATCCAGAACCCCTGCCAGTTCCGTCTTCTCCATTTTAGGTTCGGGCATTTTGGCAAACGAAGAAAATTCTTCTGCCATGGCCGATAATGAATCAATCTGGGTAATGAGCAATTCTGTGATTTTTTTAATCTTTTCTTCCAGATTTTCGTCCTTGCGCTGAATGGCATACTGCAGGTGCTGCAGGCTCAGCTTCATGGGGGTTAGCGGATTTTTAATTTCATGCGCCACCTGTTTTGCCATTTCCTTCCACGCACCCTGACGCTCCCCTTCCGCAAGCCTGGCCGTACTTTCTTCCAGTTCCAGAATCATCTTGTTGTACTGCGAAATCAGCAGGCCAATTTCATCGTTATGCTGCCATTCTATGGGAGAATTGGGCAATCCCAGTTTCACCAGTCCCATTTGCTGCCGTATTAAATTAAGGGGTCCTGTAATACGCATTGCCATGATATAAGCCACCAGAGCCGCCAAGGCAAACACCAATGCAAAAAGGTTGATGATGGTTACGGCATAGTAAGATATTTCCCGGTACAAATCCTTTCGGTTTGAGAAATATGGCAAATTCAGGTAACCTTTGATATTGAGGTCATTGTCCAAAATGGTGTAATAAGCAGAGATATAGGTTAAATCGCCTATTTGTTCATCTACCACAAAACCCGAACTGCCATTGTTCAGCTGCCGGTAGGCTTCCGGATTCATCAGGTTGCCCAGAATATCCTGCTCATAAATTTTATCATTACTGGAAATCAGCAGCTTACCGCGCGCATCATACAAGTTAATGTCGGTGTTGTAGTAACTGCTGAGATCATAAATAAGCCCTGTCTGAAAATTATTGAACAGTGCATCAAGGCTGGCCTGGGTGCCAATGGCATTGGCGATTTCGGAGGTTTTGTTCCACAGCGATTCCCTTTGCCTGAGGGTGTAATTGCTTCGGAAATAATTGATCGTAACAAACAGAACCACCACAAAGGTCACAAATACCACCAGCGTGACGTAAACCTGCAGTTTTGAGCTGAGGAATAGTTCTTTGCCTGCCGTAAATGGAATGCGGTTTTTCAGCATTTTCAATACCCGAAGCCGCGTCACAGTAGCTGTTTGAATGCTGAGTATAAACTGTCTCAGTAAAATAACCACATAGTACAACAGCGTAATAAACAGACCCGCAATACCCAGCACGGTAAATCCGGAGACTGACTCCAGTATTGAACCCGATGGTTTGCTGATGATGATTTCATTTCCAAGTTCATCCGAATAGGTCAGGTGGCTGTAACCATCCCTAGTGAGCATGGTGTCTTTGCCCCAGTCGGGGAATGTAACAGCATAATTGAACTGTCCGTAACGCCTGCCCAGCTTGTTTTTTGAGTATATGGCATAGCTATAACCATTTTCGGTAAACAAGCCTTCCAGCGGCGATTTGTTGAACATGTCTGCCAGGCGGCCCTGGGTAGCGGAAATGCGCGGTTTTAACAACACAAAATAGGTTCCCAGATATATGCCTTTATCGCCCACATCAAATCTTCCTAAGTAACTGCCTTTCAGCTTACGCTCATTAACGAGGGCGAAACGCGTGGTTATGGGTTTACATACATCGCTGTAAAACAGGTTGTTGATGGTGGCATAATCAAAGGGGTTTTGCTCGCGATAACCCCGTCCCGCTGCATTGTAGTCAAAAACGAGTATCTCAAAATCCTCGCTGTACTCCGAAAAATATAACTGACGAAGGCGTTTCTCAAATTCATTTTTGGTTTCATCCGTGCAGGTATAGTAGTCAACCACGCCTTTGTCAAAAAGCAACTTTTGCTCCGTAGAAACCAGCAAATTATAGGGCTCCTTCTCATTTTGGAGCAGAAGCTTTGCGGCGAGAATTTCACGTACTTCCAGTTCCTTGATCGCTATCTGCCTGTTGAATATCAAACCGGTAACCAGGCTGGGAATCACGATTTTCAGACCTACACGAATCCATTCCTTGTGGTCTTTAAATGCAAGATCGTAGAGCAGTAGGCCCGCAACCACCACAGGCAGGTAGAAAAACAGCCATGCATCCTGTGTATTGAGCGCCCATGCGTAAAAAAGCACAAATGTTATCAGGGCAATCCACCGCCGGGTACTGATGGCAAAATAGGCTTCAAACAGTTTTACCTGCTGCAGCAGTCTGAAAAGCACTACGTACCAGATTACGATGGCGGCCAGGCCCAGCAATGAAAACACATTCACCAGGTGTATATCGTGAAAATTAAAATTTACCGAACTGTCGCGTACAAGCCTGGCTGTTTCCCGAAGGATGAACAATGAAGATCCATACAGTGCAAACAGCGTAAAAATGAGTAAGAATAGCTTGAGCCAATTGGGTAGCCTTCCCGAAAAACGGTCGGTCAGCAGATTTAACCAGGAAACAAAATAATAACCCCAGATGCTGAGAAACAGCAGCACACCCAGATTGGGGAAATAGGCTGAAGATGCATATACTTCAGGGGCAAACAGCGCCGTAGCCGAAAGATTCCAGAATGCGAGGCCTTGCTCATACAGCACAGCCACCGCCATCCAAAGCACCAGATTTACGGGCAATTTTAACACATGCCATTTTCGGCGGGATGCAAAACCGGCCCAGCCCAGGCTCATCATCAGCAAGCCTACACCTGCCATCACATCGAAAGGAATACCCGGTTTAAACTCGTCAATAACCAGATAAAACAAAGGCATAGCGGCAATTTCCACGGGTATACTATTGTCAATCGGGTTGGCAGATAAAGAAAATTTATTATCCTTTTCTTCCGCCAGCATGGCTGTTCCAAGGGCCTTCAGTTCCGGATTTCGTATCAAATCGCGCGCAAAAACATAATCCAGCGTATCGGTATGAATATTCCAAACGGCAAGGTATCTGCCGAAATGTTTTTGAATTTCTATGCCGTCGGTGCCTTTGGGCAACAGGTTATAGCTATTGGATGTCCAGTACACAGGAACACTGCCCCGGAAAACAAATATTTCAACACCGGCCTTTCTGAATTTCAGGGCTGTTTCACTGTGTTCGTCTATGTGTTTAGGATTGGCGGCAAAGGTCCATTCCTCTCGGATCAAATCGCGCGCTTCCTGCAATACCTTGGTAATTCGGGATGATTCCTTCTGCAAGGCAGCTTCCGGACCCAGATTCTGGTTTCGCAACATCAGCACATACCCGGAAACAGCCAGCAGAAAACCTGCTATCATCCATACCAGTCCGGGCTTGCGAAACCAATTTGCCATGTTTTTTACATATAGTTTCCTGGCATCAAATAATTGCCAATGTAGTCAAGTACTGCCTCTTCCAGATCATAAAAGCCCTGATTATACCCTGCTTTAAGCAATCTGTCCATATCGGCACAGGTGTAATACTGATACTTTTCACGAATATCTTCAGGTATATCGATATAGTCAATGCTGTGTGGATGATTAAACGCAAGGAATATTGGCATTACCAGATCCTGAAAAGTGCCGGCAGTTCCCGTTCCCAGGTTGTACAAGCCGCTGTTTTTGCGGTTTTCCATGAAAAACGTAAGAACTTTAAGCACATCTTTCACATAAATAAAATCCCGCTGCTGCTTACCATTGGCAAAATCGGGCCTGTGGCTTTTGAACAGGGTAACTTTACCGGTGCGGCTAATCTGGTTATAGGCATGAAATACCACACTGGCCATCCGTTTTTTATGGTATTCATTGGGTCCAAAAACGTTAAAAAACTTAAATCCTGCCCAAAACGGCGGGGTGCGCTCTTGCTGCATTACCCACAGATCAAACCTATGCTTGCTGAGCCCATACGGGTTCAGAGGTTGTAATTTTTCCAGATTTTCCGGTTTATCGGAAAAGCCGTGCTCACCGGCACCGTAGGTTGCCGCACTGCTGGCATAAATCAGCGGCACTGAGTGTTTTACGCACAGCTCCCAAACACGCTTGCTGTATTCCAGATTCAGGTGATTCAGCACATCTTCCCCAAATTCGGCGGTATCGGTGCGGGCACCGATGTGGTGTACAAACTGAATGCGCTCGGCATGATGTTCAAACCAGGTAAAAAAATCATCGCGGTGCACGCAATGGCTGAGTTTTTTACCCTCCAGGTTAGGACTTTTTTCCGGATTGGAAAAATCATCCACCGCCACCAGATCGGCGTAACCCAGTGCCTGCAAATGCCCCAGCATGGCCGAACCAATGAATCCCGCAGCTCCGGTAACTACAATCATTGGGTCAAAAATACGGCATTCGGTGCGGTTTTTCACGGAAAACGGTGCTATAACGCCCTAATTGTGGCTGCGGCGCATCCGGTTTGCCGGTCAAAGTGAGTATTATTGCAATCACGAATATTGCATGATTGCCAAACGACATCAATTAACCGTTCTCATCATTGCAGGTATGCTCATCGGCATTGCACTGGGCGAATGGATTTACCTCAGCAGCACCAAACCGAACGCGCTTTTGTTTGCAGATCGTATGAAACTGCTCACGACCATCTTTCTGCGACTGGTACAAATGATTATTGCACCGCTGGTATTCAGCACCCTGGTGGCCGGAATTGCCAAAATGGGGGATTTGAAAGCCGTGGGACGTGTTGGCGGCAAAAGTATGTTGTGGTTTATCAGTGCCAGCCTGGTAAGCTTGCTGCTGGGATTGATGCTGGTTAATATTTTCAAACCCGGGGTGGGCGTTAATCTGGGTGAAGGTGATGTGGCCGGTGCCAAAGACTTTTTGAACAACAGCAAAGGTTTCAGCCTGCAAGGTTTTATTGAACACGTTTTCCCTAAAAGTGTAATTGAGGCCATGGCCACGAATGAAATATTGCAACTGGTGGTGTTTAGCATATTTTTCGGCGTAGCTATGACGGCCCTGGGCGAAAAGGCCACTCCCCTTACCCGCGCCCTGGACACCATAGGGCATGTATGCCTGAAAATGGTTAGCTATATTATGTGGTTTGCCCCGCTGGGCGTGCTGGGTGGTGTGGCATCCATTGTGGCCAAAAAAGGGTTGGGGGTTCTTGCTGTTTACGGAAAATACATGGGCAGTTTTTACCTCGGACTGGGCGTATTGTGGCTAGTGCTGCTGGCTGCAGGATTTATAATTCTGAAAAAACGGTTAAAAACACTGCTTTCTCGAATACAACAGCCATTACTCATCGCATTCAGCACCACCTCCAGCGAAGCGGTTTTTCCAAAACTTACCGAGGAACTGGAACGTTTTGGCTGCCGCCCCAATATTGTGAGCTTCGTATTGCCACTGGGCTATAGTTTCAATCTGGATGGCAGCATGATGTACATGACCTTCGCCAGCATTTTTATTGCCCAAGCATATGGAATTCCGCTGGATATTGGCACACAGATCACTATGCTTTTGGTGCTAATGCTCACCAGCAAAGGCATTGCGGGTGTACCCAGAGCCAGTCTGGTAGTTGTAACAGCAACCTGCGCTATGTTCAATATACCCGCAGAAGGCATTGCTCTGATCTTACCAATAGACCACTTCTGCGATATGGGCCGCAGCATGACCAATGTGCTGGGGAATGCCCTGGCTACCTCAGCGGTGAGCAAGTGGGAAAACGGTTTGGAACACGCCCATGAATGATTTTCAGGAACTGGCCTCATTCACCCCGGATGCGGACATCCTGCTGGCCACAAAAACCCAGCTCGAAAAAGATGTTGGCATAGCTGATTTTACTTTTAAGGAAGAAACCTACCCCGATTTGCCCGCCATGGTTGCAGAACTGCAGACATTTATGGCTGATTTGCAACAGAAAAACCCGGCCGCACTGATGCGTGTGGTGAACAGGATTGATCTCAGTGAAAGTCAGTATCGAAAAGTAAAAAGTATGCCCGGAGATTTTACCGAAAATTTAGCCAAGGCCTCCGTATTAAGGGCATTTCAAAAGGTAGTTATTCGCAAAAAGATGAGCGAATAATTTGGAAATGTCACCTTTTTTTCGTATCTTGTTGTCTTAATAAATTTCTTCCGTTTGCAGGTATGCCCTTAAAACCCGAAATTTGCACCTCATGGAATTGAAAGACATCGTTTCGGTATCGGGTGTTCCCGGTCTGCACAAAATCATCGGAAGAAATAAAACCGGTTTGATTGTTGAAACCATCGGCACAGGCAAAAAATTTGCCACCACCCTGCAGCAGCGTGTGAGCGTACTGGCTGACATCGCTATGTTTACCGACGAAGGCGAAACCAAACTGTGGCAGGTGCTTCAGCAGCTGAAAGCCCTGGATGAAGCAGGTTCCAACCCTCCCGCATCCAACGCCGATAATGATGAAATCAAAGCCTACATGGGCAAAGTGCTTCCCAACTACGACCGCGAAAAGGTATACCCCGGTGATATGAAAAAATTGTTTAGCTGGTATGGCATCATCAAAGGCCTGCTGGACTGGAGCAAACTGGGTCAGGAAGAGGAAGAAAGTACCGAAGAAGCCGGTAGCACCGACAAACCCGCCGAAAAAACTGCAGGTAAGGCAGCGGCTCCGAAAAAGGTAAAAACCTCGGCTCCCAAGCCCACCGGCGGTGTAAAAGCCAAGACCACCACGCCCCGCAAGATGGGATCGTAAGGGTTAATTATTGATATTTGTTTTTCACTGTTAACTGCCGGGTAATCCCTGGTTCAGCTTGTACCATTAGATTTATTGTTCAAAGTTATTGGCTACATTCGTAGTTAGTAAGACTAACATGCCGGGCAAACGACTTTTTTCTCTACTATTATTTAGCCAATTAAACTTGCTCATTTTTGCCCAAATCAATCGAACCAGATCTTGGGTCTTTGGGGAGAGCATAGGATTGCATTTCAACAAATCTGGGACTATAGATACACTTTCAGGCATTTACAAGCCTGGTTATCCCCAATACGAGGGAACGGCAGTGTACAACGATTCATCTGGCAATCTTCTTTACTATGTATTAAATGGTCAACTGATCGGTAATGACAACAAACCCATAAATACTGGTTTTGCAATGGGTGGAGGTAGTTCAGCCAGCCAGGCCAATATAATCACCAGCCTGAACGATAGCATCTTTCATGTTTTTGGCAGTAGTAGCGGGTTTAATTATTATTACTGTTGCTTTGACCGGTATGCTAACAAATTCACAGTTCTTGGCAAAAGCCTGATTTATCGTGCATCTGAAGCGCAAGCGCTCATAAATCATCAGAATGGAAAATGGAAATGGGTAGTTTGCCACAGCAGACTTGGTGATACATTATATAGCTTCTTGATTAATGAAAACGGACTGGAAACTTGCCCAGTTATCAGCCATGCTGGACCATTTTACAATGATTGGTATCCAGGGCAAGGTTGCATGAAGTTTAGCCCTGATGGAAAATATTTGGTTTTTACCACCTGGAATTTGGAAACCATTGAGTTTTGCTCATTTGATAATACAACTGGCAAGATCACATTGTTATTTCGAATAGGGTGTCTCGGTGCAAATGGCTTGGAATTTTCTGATAATAACTTATTTGTAAGTTGTTCGCGTGACGGTAAAATAAGGAAATACTCATTGAACAAGTTGAACTACGATAGTGTACAAAAGAGCAATATAGTTATATATGATACCACGGATATTTTTACTTTAGGTCAAATACAAAAAGCAGTGGACGGCAATATATATGTGGCTTTGGATGGGGTAAACAGGCTCGGTATACTAAGAAAAATAAATAACAACTATAAATTCAATTATACAATACCATTATTTGGTAATAAAGTTTGCTATTTGGGTTTTCCTTCATTCAATGCTAGCTATTTTCACACCCCTGCTCTCAACTTTAGTTACTCCCAAAATTGTAAAACAAACAGATTTCGTTTTACGGCCACTGATACATTTAAAGCAAGTTCTTGGCAATGGAAATATTCCAAAGGAGCTGCAAATTATACTGGAAGTGGAATAACTTCGGAATTTTCGTTCCCGGATACAGGAGTTTGGCAAGTGCAATGTATTGCCAGCAAAGGTTCCAGAAAAGATACGGTCACAAAAAACATTGAAATTCTTAAACCGTTAAAGCATAATTATCTCGGTGAAGATATTTTGCTGCCAGCGGGATCAGCTATGAGCGGCACAATTGAAGGCCCACCAAATATGCACTGTTTACATTGGCATATAAAGGGAGACACAATTGAACATAAAACTAAGGATTATTTATTTAGCGATACAGGCTATTATATTTGTCATGCTACCAATCCTGTTTTTTGCACCTACTATGACACCATCAGGGTTCGGGTTTGCGATAGTTTTGCCAAGGCAGCAGTTATTGAGCGTAGCGGTGATAGTTTGTTCACAAAAACCTACGCAACTAAATACCAATGGTATCGGGTTACAACAAATGGAGATTCGCTAATTGTAGGTGCCACGTTTAATAGAATAAAACTGTTTTCACCAGGCACTTATAAACTGCGTACATGGAATGCAAATGGATGTGACAGTATGAGTACCGCATTTGAAGTAAACGCTTTGGGATTAAAAATACTGAGTCTTGCGGATATTTTGATATTCCCTAATCCAAATCAGGGTAATTTCACCATCCAAGCGAAGCAAAAAACCATAAGAAAAATAGCTATTTACAGCATGACAGGCAAGTTGCTCTATATGGATAAGAACATAAATACACGCATTGTTGAAATAAACAAACAACTTAAAACAGGAATGTACCTCATAGAATTAAACGATACTGATATTGTAAAAATGATTATAGATTAATCGAATTCAGGGAATTGGAGATTAGCACTTCCCAATTATTTCTAACATAATCATGGCTAAGAAATACCTGAATACATAGTACTGTCTTTCTGCCAATTGCTCTGAACCTGTAATTTTCACCTATCTTTGCACGCAATCAGACGATCGTTCTTTCTGTTTTAGTATCTCTGGCATTTAATTGGCCCGTTTCAGTTTACACAACGGGTTTTGCACCACCACCGGCAGCTGACAATTAAAACCATTCGTATTTTAACCCGGTAAAGCTGCTCTCGTCGCAAATTATTAAAAAATGAAATTCAACGAACTCAACCTCATTGAGCCCATTCTGCGCGCATTGCAGCAGGAAGGCTATGACACCCCCACCCCCATTCAGCAACAGGCCATTCCCGTTGTATTAAAAGGCCGCGACCTAATGGGCTGCGCCCAAACCGGTACCGGAAAAACCTGTGCCTTTGCCGTGCCCATTCTGCAAAACCTGTACAACAGCCAAGCAAACAACAACCGCCGCAAAATCCGGTGCCTGGTGGTAACCCCCACCCGCGAACTTGCCATACAAATCCAGGAAAGCTTTGAAGCCTACGGACGCCACACCGGTTTAAAATCGGTGGTGATCTTTGGCGGTGTGGGACAAAAACCCCAAACCGATGCCATTCAGCGCGGCACCGACATTCTCATCGCCACCCCCGGCCGCCTGCTGGACCTTATGAACCAGGGTTTCATCACCCTGCGCGACATAGAATATTTCGTGCTGGATGAAGCCGACCGCATGCTGGATATGGGCTTTGTGCACGATGTGAAGAAAATCATCAAGGCCCTGCCCCAGCGCAGGCAGTCGCTGTTCTTTTCGGCCACCATGCCCGCAGAAATTGTGAGCCTGGCCAATACCATCCTCAGCAACCCGGAATCGGTTTCCGTAACGCCCGTTTCATCCACCGCCGATACCGTGCAGCAGTATCTGTATCACACCGACAAGAACAACAAAATCAACCTACTCACCGATATTCTTCAGGATAGGAGTATTGAAACGGCCCTGGTGTTTACACGTACCAAACATGGTGCCGACAAAATAGTGCGACTGCTTATCAAAGCCGGAATCCGTGCAGAAGCCATCCATGGCAACAAAGGCCAGAGTGCCAGACAGCGCGCACTGAGCAACTTCAAGGACAAAACCACACGCGTGCTGGTGGCCACCGATATTGCCGCCCGCGGCATTGACATTGACGAGCTGGCCTGGGTCATCAATTACGACATCCCCAACATTCCCGAAACCTATGTGCACCGCATTGGCCGCACAGGCAGGGCCGGCGCCAACGGCACTGCCCTGTCCTTCTGCGAACAGGAAGAAAGACCGTATATACGCGATATTGAAAAACTGATCCGCAAATCCATTCCGCTGGCGGAAAACAATCCCTATCCGGCTTCAAGCGCCCCTGCGCAGGCTGCAGCTCAGCCAAATGCAGCTTCCCAGAGTAAACCATCGAACGCTAACAGAAACCGTCCACGCAATGGCAATTCCGGGCAGGGAAATGCAGCAGGACGCAGTGAAAGCAAACCCAGGCGCCCCTGGTATGGCAGGCGAAATTGAGATATTAAAGAAACTTTACGAAAAACACAACCATTGCATACCACTTGCAATGTGTAATTTTGTAGTTGAATGATTATTGAAAAACCATTAACTGCTGCGAAGCTTATTGAGCATTTCAACCATCTGATTGACTTTAAAGCCAATAGCAAGGAAGCATTTGCAAACTGGCTGAAGGAAATATCTGACCTGGAATCGTCGGTTTCCGAGGACCTCGCCTGGCGCTATATCCGCATGACCTGCGATACCACCAATAAGGAACACGAGGCCGCCTACCTGGATTTTGTGCAGAATATACAGCCTGAGCTGGCACCGCTAGAAGACAGGCTGAATCGCAAGGTGGTAGAATCTCCCTTTGCAAAAGAAGCTGAACAGGATGAGGCCTTGAAAATCTATTTCCGCAGCCTGCGCGGCGCTGTTGAATTGTTCCGCGAGGAAAACATTCCCATACAGGCAGAACTGCAAACCCTGGCCCAGGAATACAGCTCCATACAGGGTGCCATGTCCGTAGACATTGACGGACAGACCTACACCATGCAGCAGGCCTCAAACTTCCTGCTCCGCACCGACCGTGACCTGCGGGAAAAGGTTTGGAAAGCCATGAACGAACGCAGGCAGCAGGAAACCGAAAAGCTGGAATCGCTGTTTGATACTATGGTGCAAAAAAGGCATCAGCTCGCACTGAATGCGGGCTTTGCCAACTACCGCGATTACATGTTCAAGGCCCTGGGCCGCTACGATTACACCGCCGAAGACTGCAAACGGTTCCACAATGCCATTGAAATGCACGTGGTTCCCATGCTGAAGGGAACCACACAGAAACGCAAAGAACAACTTGGGCTGGAAGCATTGAAACCCTGGGACCTCTCGGTAGATCCGCTGGGTCGGGAACCGCTGAAACCATTTAGCACCGGCGACGACCTGCTAACTAAGAGCCTGGATTGCCTGCGCCAGACCGATGCATTTTTTGCCGAATGCCTGCAAACCATGCAGCAAAAGAAGCTGCTGGACCTGGAAAGCAGACTGGGCAAAGCACCCGGCGGTTATAACTATCCCTTAGCGGAAACCAATTTGCCTTTCATCTTCATGAATGCCAGCGGAAACCTCCGCGACGTGGAAACCCTGGTGCACGAAGGTGGACACGCTGTTCACAGCTTTTTAATGGCGCCTTTGTACCTGAATGCCTTCAAAAACACGCCCAGTGAAGTGGCCGAACTGGCCAGCATGAGCATGGAACTCATCAGCATGAAAGGCTGGAATGCCTATTTTAGCAATCCTGAGGAGCTGAAAAGGGCCAAAACAGAGCAACTGGAAGGCATTATCGGCACGCTGCCATGGATAGCCCAGGTAGATGCCTTTCAGCACTGGATTTATGAGAATCCCGGCCATGGCAAGGAAGAGCGCAAGGCACAATGGCTGCAGCTTGCTGCGCGATTTGGTACCGGCTTGGTAGATTACACCGGTTTTGAAAATGCACTGGCTTATAGCTGGCACAAGCAACTGCACATTTTTGAAGTGCCGTTTTATTATGTAGAATACGGTTTTGCGCAACTCGGTGCGCTGGGCGTTTGGGAAAATTGCAACACCGATGAAGCAGCCGGGCTGAATGCCTACAAGGAAGCCCTGAAACTCGGTTACACCCGCAGCATTCCGGAAATTTACCGTACAGCGGGCATACGCTTCGATTTCTCTGCAACCTACATACAATCGCTGTTTGCCTTTCTGGAAGCCGAACTGCACGCACTCGAATCCGAATTGCACGCACTGGAATGAAATTCTGGTTGAAACCGGCACTGATTGTTCCACTCACCGTGTGGTTGCTGGCCCGTGTGGCTTCCCATTTCATGGGCATTGAATCGCAATGCTATGGCGGCTGGAGGGCAGAATGCTGGAGCCGGTGGGACAGCGGCTTGTATCTGCAGATTGCGGAACAGGGACACAACCTCATTCCCTGCCCCGACTGGCCCGGAGCCTGGTGCGGCAATGCCGGCTGGGCGCCTTTGTATCCGCTGATGATAAAGGCCTGCGCGCTTTTAGGTATGGCGCCGGCCCAAAGTGGTTTGTGGATTAGCCAGCTGTTCTTTCTGGGATTGCTGCTGGTAGCCGCAAAATTGTGGGATGTACAGAGTTTTTCCGTACGCAACTGGCTGGGCATGATCCTTATTGGCTTTGCGCCCGGTTCCATTTATTTTCAGGCTTTGTTTCCGGTATCGCTGGTGGTGTTTTTGCTGATGCTGCTGCATTACTTTTTAGGCAGGGCAGATTACCTAAAGGCCGGAATCTGCGGCTTTTTGGCGGTTCTCTCCTACAGCGGCGGGGTGTTTTTGCTGATTGGACTTGCCCTTTGGGGTTTGATGCAATGGATCAAAACCAAAGCCTTTCCGTGGCAGCTTGCTTTAAAAACGGGATTGGTAACCTTTGCTGGCATGCTGGTGTGGTGGGGCTATGATGCTGTGGCCACGGGGCATTGGAACGCCATGTTTCTCATTCAGCAGAAATACGGACACGGATTGCACAGTCCGCTGAAGCATTTCGGACAGCACCTGAA
>CANHQZ010000042.1 GCA_947463125.1 Flavobacteriales bacterium
GCCATTCAGAATCCCGATACCAAAGAAATCTATACGGTGCAGACATATCATTCCTTCAAGCCCGATTTTGTCTCTGAGGAGGGTGAAATTCTTTCAAAGGGACCGAATGTGATGAAAGGCTACTGGAACAATAAGGTTGAAACAGATAAAGTTTTTGATGAAGACGGATGGTTCCACACCGGCGATATCGGTCGTTTTGAAAAAGGTTACCTGAAAATTACGGATCGTTTGAAAAACATGCTGGTAACCTCGCTTGGAAAAAATATTTACCCAACCCAGCTGGAGAATAACTTCCTGAAAAGCCCCCGGATCGAACAGGTCTTTATCATAGGGGATAAGCAGGAATTTGTGACGGCTATTATTGTTCCTGCGAAGGAAGAGGCTGTCGACAGAGGGATTGATGCAGCTGTCTTTGAAGGCGAAAACTCATTTATTGAAAATGAAGAATTACGTTCCTGGTTATTGGAAGATGTGAAGAAATACAATGAGAATCTCGCCAAATTTGAACGGGTTAAGGATTTTATTATTAAGCGCACCCCATTCTCGATAGAAGACGGAGATATGACCATAACGCTGAAGGTAAAACGCAAGGTGGTTATGGAGAAATTTGCGAATGAAATTGGCAAAATGTACAATTGACACTTAGTCAATTTAATGTCTAATGTCAACAGCGTGTTGATATTAAGTCTTGTTCTCTTATCAGTAAAAGCCATACTTTTGTGAAAGATTTTAATAAGCTAATTGCTTGAATATCTATCTCACATTAGGTTTATTTTCGGTTTGCAGCGCCGGAGCCGTTTTGTTTTTAAAACTGGCCCGCATGTATGGTCTTCATGATCATCCAAGCAGCAGAAGCTCTCACTGGAAGCCTACGGTAACAGGCATGGGGCTGATTGTGGCGCTCTCTCTCATTACCTATCTGTTCTGGCATCCGTTTGTTTTGCCTGAGTACTTTGTAGCAGGTTTTTTTATTATCACTGCGGTTAGTTTCCTCGATGATATTTTTTTCCTGAAGCATTCATTCCGACTCGTGGTTCAAATGATTACCATGGGTATGCTTATGGCGCAAATGCCATTCAGCAGCTTTGGTGCCGAGGCGATTCCGATTTACCTGGCATCTTTTATATTTGGAGTAGGTGTGCTCAATGCATACAACTTTATGGATGGTGTAAACGGAATGCTTACCCTCCATGCTCTGCTTGTGTTTTCCGGTCTTTTCTACCTGAATGAGAACCTTGTGGACCTTCAGGGGAATGCCATACCGTTTACCGATTCAAACTTCATTCTTAGCATAATCATTCCACTGGCAGTATTTGGATTTTTTAATATTCGCAGATCGGCTATCGCATTTATGGGTGACGTGGGCAGTATGTCCATTGCCTTTATTACTGTTTATCTCATTTATTCATTGATATTCAAAACAGGTAATTATATGTACCTGCTTATGTTCAGTGTATTTGGGGCGGATGCTGCATTGACTGTTTGTTATAAGCTTTTGCTGGGGGAGAATATTTTCGTTCCGCATCGCGATTTTTTATTCAAGAAACTGGTGCATCTGGGCAAGTGGTCACACCTGCAGGTAAGTTTTGCCTATTTCGCCCTTCAGGCAGTAATTAATTTCATAGTTATCGGGGTATTCCCCCCGGCACCCAAACTCAGTACACAGATTTCGGTTCTGTTTATTGGATGTTTGCTGCTCATCGGACTTTATGTATACATACAGTCCAAATTCCCCAGACGCAATGCTGTGAGGTCAAAACAGTAAGCGTATTAGGCCGAAAAATACAAACTGTATAGCCAGCAGTGCAGTGGCAATATTATTCCGCTCGGGTTTTGTAAACCATAGATACAGCCGAATCAGCACAAAGGAGCAGATAAACCACGCAATATAATTTTGTAATGGTATTACCCCTTTTGACCAGTACCACATACCCATCCAAACCGCGCCGGGTTCCATGATGTAGTCATAAATTGTCATGATGCCCGCGCCGGCCAGTGCAATGCCCCAGGCATTCCCAATCCTGCCGGAGAGTGCTGATACTGCAAAATAGACAAGCATGGCCCAGTTAACACCAATCATATAAGGAATGCCCTGCCAGCCCGGTCCCAGGGTTTTACCATAATGATATTTTCCAAAGATCAGTCCGGTATGTACACCGGCATATTCAATAAAAAAGCCGCACAGCGCTATGCATACAAGTGCAATCAACAAACCGAAGGTCCATTTTTTTTGAAAAATCAGGGGAACGAGCAAAGAAAGCGCCAGGTTCACTGGAGTCAATCCGATAACCTGACTGCGCGTTCCGGCTATATACAACCCTGTAATTCCTACTGCATAAATTATTCCGGCTATGCCGATAACTCTTTTTTCAGCCCCTTGCATGGTGATTCTTAATGATGATATCGCTTGCAATATTACCACCCAGAACGCATAATGGAATGCCTCCACCCGGATGTACACTGCCACCACAGAAATATAGCCCTTTGAGTTTTCCTGAAAAATTGGCCTGCCGGAAGAATGCGGACATCAGGTTATTGCTGCTGCTGCCATAAAGTGAACCGAAGGTACTGCCCGTGTAGGATTCTATCCTAACCGGATCCAGGTACTCTTCAAATTCAATGAGCGATTCAATATCGCAATCCAGCGTGGAGTTTAGTTTATAGATAATCCGTTTTCGTGCTTCTATTCTCAGTGCTTCCCAGTTCTGATTGCGGTTTGCAGGGGTATTAATCATTACAAACCAGTTCTCACAATCCGGTGGGGCATCGGAGGCTTCTTCCTTGCTACTGATGTTGATATACACCGTTGGATCATCATCAATGGTTTGGTTATCAAAAATGTTTTGAAATTCACGCTTGTAATCGCTGCCAAACATGATATTGTGCAAATCCAGTTTAGGGAATTTCTTTTTAATACCCCAGTAGAAAATCAGTGCTGAACTGCTGGGCTCTGATTTTTTGATTTTACCCGGCAGGGAAAGATTCAGCAGGCGGTATGTCAGGCGCACATCGAGATTGGACAGCAGAAGATTGGCAGGGTGAAAAATGCCATTAACCATGAGTCCTTTAACTTGATTGTTTTCATGGCAAATGGTGTCAATGGTATGCCCAAAGTGGAATCTGACCCCCAGCGATTCAGCCTGTCTGTGCAGGGATTTTGCGATGGCAATCATGCCGCCTTTGGGAAAGAATGCACCTATCCCCATTTCGAGGTGCGGAATAACATTGAGTGTGGACGGTGCTTTCCATGGATTTGAGCCGTTGTATGTGGCATACCTGTCAAAAAACTGTACCAGATTTTTGTTGCTGAACCGACTGCTGTTTGCTGCGTGCATGCTTCGCTGTATGCCAATAAATGGAAGATTCAGGATGCCTCTTATCCCTTTGGGATGCGTGTAGGTCGAAAGCCTGTGCAGGCTTTTCTCAAGAAATACCGGAGCGGTAATTTTGTACAAATATTCGCTGTGATTTAGGTGCTTTTGGATGGCATCCCCACGCTCATTAAAGGTTTCGGAGGCTGCTTGAATAAAGCGATGCCGGTCTGCAGGGCAGGCAAAAAAAGTGCCGTCAGGGAAGAAATAATGGCATAGAGTGTTCAGTTTTCTGTATTCAAATCCTATTTCCTTGTCCAGCAGCGCGTCAATGTAATGCGGCATGGTAAATAGGGAAGGACCTGTGTCAAAACGATACCCTGATCCTGTGATTTCAGCCATTTTGCCACCAGGTTCATTTTTTTGTTCAAATACATCCACTTCATACCCCGCTTTGGCCAGCCTAATGGCGGCTGTGAGCCCGCCGATTCCGGCACCTGCAACGCTGATTTTTTGCACGTTTAAATAACCTAATTCAGGTTGTGTTTGTTTGATTTACAGCGTATTTTATTAAATATTCGGTTATCAGAGCCCGTTTTTTTAAAAAAAATTAAAAAAAAATCAGGCAAAGTGTTGCATTTTTATTTTTCACTTTTATTTTTGCCGCACATTTAATCAGGAAAACACAAAATGAAAAAGATCTATTTCGCTATCGCTGCTTGCGCTATGTTCGCTTTCGCAGCTTGTTCAGGTAACAGCGGCACAACTGACGCTGACTCTACCAAGGCTGACTCAACTGTTGCTGCTCCTGCAGACACAACTGCTGCTGACACTTCAGCTGCTGCTGCTGACACAACTAAAGCTGCTGAAGAGAAGAAGTAATTCATCTCCAAAGAAAAATTTAAGGGCACTTGATAAAGTGCCCTTTTTTTGTTATCTTTGCGTTAGACAATATGGTTAGAAAACTACTGATTTGTTTTTTATGGGTTTCTGCCGGCAGCTTCACTCTGTCCATTTTGTCTGCCTACCCTGTTCCACGCGACATTACACCGGAGCCGGGCCCTGTCTTTACCCTTAACCCCAATCCTGTAACCGGTTCCTGGTTTCATATAAATCTGGCTTTTTCCGAGTCTGATTATCCCAATGCAAAGTTTTCCATTTCCAACGTGCTGGGCGAAGTGGTGTACACCGCCCCCATCAAAAAAACGGAATTTGCCGGTGCCAAGGTGCGCGTAGATATTGCAGATCTTAAACTGGATAAGGGCGTTTATTTTGTGCAGGTTTCCGGCGGTGATAAATCCAGAATACTCCGCCTGGTAGTTCGCTGAGCATGTCCCGCCTTTCCTTTATTGTCAGAACTGCAACCCCTGCAGATGTTCCCTCAATTTACAATCTTATAAAGGAGCTTGCGCTGTATGAAAAAGCACCCACTGAAGTAATCAATACGCCTGAGCAGCTTCTCAGGGATGGCTTCAATGCTGAAAATCCGCTCTACACAGCGCATGTTGCACAAACAGATAACTGTATCATTATTGGGTTTACACTTTGTTATATTCGCTATAGCACCTGGAAGGGACCGGTTTTGTATCTGGAAGATCTTTATGTGAATGACGCTTACCGGCGATATGGAGTAGGGAAGGCCTTGTTTGAGAACTGCATAGAAATGGCCCGGTCTAACGGCTATAAAAGGTTAACCTGGCAGGTGCTTGACTGGAACCAGCCTGCCATTGATTTCTATAAACAGTGGAGCGCCAGGCTTGATCCCGAATGGATAAACGGATCCATAGATTTTTAATCCCGTGAAATCCATTGTAAAGCCCTTTATTATAGCCTTGCTCACCACCCTGCTGCCTGTAGTGGCTTATTATCTTTTTCAGCAAAGCCGTGCTTTTGCTTTGGATGGAGGTTTGGTTCCATGGGATTTGCATCATTGGCCGGGAATACTGCTCATGCCCCTCATACACGATGGCGCAGCACATCTCTGGGGCAACAGTGTGCAGTTGTTCTTTGGTACCATACTGGTATTTATTCATTTCCGGCACTTGTCCTGGTTGATATTGACGTTGCAATGGGTAGGAGCCGGTTTGTTATTGTTTTTTCTGGGTCAACCCGGAACACTTCATGTGGGTAGCAGCGGCGTTATTTACGGATTATTCAGTTATCTTATATGTGCCGGTTTTCTATCGGGAAACAGGCGTTTACGCTTGCTTTCATTTATGCTATTGATGTATTATGGCAGCATGATATGGGGCGTTTTCCCCTGGCAGGAAAAGGTATCATGGGAAGGGCACCTCTCCGGAGTGATTTCCGGGGTGTTCACAGCGTTTATCTTGATGAAACAATACCGGGCGTTTACCAAAGACAGGAAACCCTCCTGGTTCAGCGAATCAGACAAAAGGGAAGATCCCTATGCACCATTTGACAGGCAATCTTGAATGCCGGCTTATGCAGGGCTTTTTTCGCTGCGGTCTTCTTTGAAAAGAAACAAAAATAAAACGGCTATCAGCATGGAATAGCCGGTAAACGCCAGCCATATGCCATGCCAGTTTTTAACCTTTTCAATCATAAAATAGTGGTCAATTACCCAGCCGCTTATTTTGCTGCCAAGAAAGGCACCCACACCATTGGTCATCATCATAAAAAGACCTTGTGCACTGGAACGGATACCGGGGTCTGTGTTGGTTTCAATAAACAGCGAACCTGAAATATTGAAAAAGTCGAATGCCATTCCGTACACAATACAGCTGAGTACAATCATCCACAGGCCTTCGGCAGGATTGCCATAGGCAAACAGACCAAAGCGCAGCACCCAGGCAATCATGGCAAATAACATCACTTTTTTTATGCCAAATCGCTTCAGAAAAAATGGAATGGTGAGAATAAAGAGCGTTTCTGAAACCTGGGATATGGACATGATGATGGTAGAGTATTTAACAACAAAAGATTCCGGGCCGTATAGCGGGTTATTTTTAAAGTCATCCAGAAAAGTGTCGCCGTACATATTGGTTAGCTGTAGGGCTGCTCCCAGAAACATGGAGAAAATAAAGAACAGCGCCATGCGGTATCGGGCAAATAGTTTAAATGCGTCAAGACCCAGTTGTGAAAACAGGCTGGCGCCGCCGGATTTAGTGTTGGTGGGTTTGCAGGCAGGTAAAGTGAAGGCATATAATCCAAGCCCAATGGCCGCGGTGCCGGCAATCAGAAACTGATTTGCATTGGCTTTGCTTCCGGTAAGGTTGGTAACCCACATTGCTGCAATAAATCCAATGGTTCCCCAGACCCGAATCGGCGGGAATACCTTAACCACATCGAGTCCGCTTTTTGATAAAATGGTGTAAGAAATGGAATTTGACAAAGATATGGTGGGCATATAGCAAAACATGGCCGCCATAATGAGCCAGTAGAGGGCATCTGCATCCTTCGCTTCAGGAACCATCCACAAAAGGGCGCCATAGGCAATCTGCAACATTCCATAAAGCCGCTCTGCATTTACCCAGCGATCGGCAATGATACCGGTGATAGGGGGCATAATCAGGGATGAGATAGCCAGCGTGGAAAAGATGGCGCCGAATTGCTCTCCGGTTCCGAGATTGTTCCCAAAAAAGTAAGTGCCGATGGTAATAAGCCAGGCACCCCATACAAAGAATTGAAGAAAGCTAAGTATCGTTAATCGAAAGCGGATATCCATGCAGGCGAAAATATCATATTGCCTGCATATATCAAGGGTTATTTCAAAACCAATTGTTCAATGCTGTCAATGAGTGCGTGAATTACTTTGATATGTATTTCCTGGGCACGATCGGCAAATTCAGATTTTGGGGCCCGGATTTCAATATCGCAGAGCCCTGCCATGGCACCACCGTCCTTGCCGGTAAGTCCAACCGTTTTCATGCCAAATGATTTGGCGGTTTCCATTGCCTGAATGATGTTCTTGCTATTGCCGCTGCTGCTAATGCCCAACAGAATATCTCCGGGCTTTCCCAGCGCTTCCACATAGCGGCTGAATATATACTCATACCCGTAGTCGTTGCCCACACAACTGATATGGCTGGGATCGCTAATGGCAACGGCTGCCAGAGCCTTTCTGTTTCCGCGGTAGCGCCCGCTCAGTTCTTCGGCAAAGTGCATGGCATCGCAGTGGCTGCCTCCGTTTCCGCAACTGATGATTTTACCGCCATTGTTAAGGCATTCGGCCATAAGCGAAGCGGCTTTCTCAATCTGCACCAGGTTGTGCTCGTTTTCCATGAACAACCGCAGTGTTTCGGCTGCCTCGGTAAAATGTTGTTTTATTCGCTCCCTGTTCATGGCTGTTTTCTCTTGAATTCGCTGAGTCCGTTTTGAAGGAAAACCTTGAATTTTTCAGGATTGTATTCAAATGTTTCGGCACTGCCGGGATGTTGCAGCAAGACCTCGTCACCGGTCATAAGCACATAAAGCGGTTGGCTATTGCTGTTGAAGTAGCAGGCTTGTATCTCAGCATTTTTTTCTCCCAGCGTTTTAATGACTTTGCCTGAAAACTTGCCTTTAAACTGCTCAGCTTCACTCAGCTTGATCTTCTTGTCATCCACATAAAGGGAAACCACCACATAGTCGGTTTTCAGGATTTTAAGTACCTCGGGATTGCTCCACACTTTCTCTTCCATTTTCCGGCAGTTTACACATCCATGTCCTGTAAAGTCAATAAACAGGGGTTTATTCTGAGCCTTGGCACAGGCCAGCGCCTCTTCATAATCAAAATAACCCTGAATGCCGTGGGGAATATGAAGTTCTCCGGCGTATTTGGGCGTCTGGCATGTTAATGCACTTTCGGCAGACACTTCCGATTCGCCATTCAGTTTGAAATCCTGGGTGTACATCGGTGGCATATATCCGGCCAGGGCTTTCAGCGGAGCGCCCCAGAGCCCGGGAACAAGGTATACCACAAATGACCAGGTTGCAATAACAAGCATGAGCCTTGTTACAGACCAGTAAGAAACATCGCTGTCGTGCGAAAACTTGATTTTCCCCATCAGGTAAATGGCCATAAGAGAGAAAATTACAATCCACAGCGCCAGATAAATCTCCCTGTCCAGGATTCCCCAGTGATAGGTTTGGTCGGCCGTGCTGAGGAATTTGAGGGCGAAAGCCAGTTCCACAAAGCCAAGAACCACCTTTACGCTGTTTAGCCAGCCGCCGCTTTTGGGCAGGGTTTTCATGTAGCTGGGGAAAACCACGAGCAGGCCGAAAGGCAGTGCAAATGCCAGTGAAAATCCCAGCATAGCTACGATGGGTGTGCTGAGACCTCCTTTGGCACTTTCCACAAGCACTGTTCCTACGATGGGACCTGTGCAGGAGAACGATACAAGGGCAATGGTGAGTGCCATAAATACAGGACCTGCTATACCGCCTTTGTCTGCTTTTTTGTCAATGGCATTTACCCACGATGCAGGCAATACCAGTTCAAAAGCCCCAAAAAAGCTGGCTGCGAAAACAATAAATATAACAAAAAAGAATACATTGGGTATCCAGTGGGTGCTGAGCCAGTTGGCAGCATCTGGCCCCACGAGTTTACTTACCAAAGTTCCAATGATAACGTAAATAAGTATGATGGCAGTGGCAAATACAAAACCATCCCTAATGGATTTCTTGCGGTCGTCATTTTTTAGGAAAAAGGCCACCGTCATGGGGATCATAGGGAATACACAGGGTGTGAGCAATGCCAGCAGTCCGGAGGTGAAGGCCAGCCAGAATACCAGTCCCAAACCTTTGTTGGCAGTTTCACTTTTTGCGTTGCCCAGGCTGCCGGTATAGGTGAGTTCGGTACAATTGCCGCTGCCTGATTTGTAAGATGCCTTGGCATCGCTGCCTGTCGTGGTATTGGTTTTGGAAGTATCTGTTTTTGCTGCGGTATCGGGCTTTGTGGTAGGAGTAACTTCTTCCGCTGCAGCGCCTTCCACGGAAACAGGGCTTAGAGCTTCGATGGTTTCCTCGATTTTTACGCACTGGCTTTCATCACACATTTGTCCGCTGAAGGCACAGGTGATTTTTTGAATACTGCCTGTAACCTTTATCTTTTGCTTAAAAACGGCCTGCCCTGCAAAAACCCCTGTTTTACAGTCTACTTTATCCAGTTCTGCCAGCTCATCGGTTTTCATTACGTCTCCCACCCCCACGGCTTTTCCCACCGGTACAAAATGGTCTCCGCTGAAGGTTAATGAAGCCCTGGTGTATCCCACATCTTCGCTACACGTCGATTTTTCGCTGTAAATATGCATACCGGCAGCGGGCGACATGCTGACCGTTACTTCAATAACATCTCCAACCTTGGCTTTCGTGGCAGAAAAACGCATGCTTTTGGCAGTTGGCTTTTTCATCTGCCCCAGGGCAGGAAGTGCGATGATTGCAATGATGAAGGATAATAAGGATTTAATTTTCATGGATGTACTGCAAAAAAACGAAATTTAAGGGAGTATTCGTATATATAGTCTTCCAATGATGGTAACAATCAGATGTGAATTGGACTTTTATTGTTGCCCGGCTTTTGCACGTATGTGTGTAAAAGAATATTCATGTGTTTTTTCCCGTTCATTATTTTTGGTGTTCTGCATGCAAATTCAGTATCGTAAAATTTGGATTCTTCTGTTGCCTTTCTGTACTGTGCTGTCGGCGCAAAAGATGAATACGCTGCAATACATAGAGGAGTTTAAATATGCAGCCATGCAGGAAATGAAGATTTACGGCATACCTGCTTCCGTAACCCTGGCGCAGGGAATTCTGGAAAGTGCCAGCGGAAACAGCAAGCTAGCCAAAGACTGCAATAACCATTTTGGTATTAAGTGTCGCAAAAACTGGACGGGTAATTTTTGTCTGGCCGATGATGATGCCGCCGATGAGTGCTTTCGTGGGTATGCCAATGCCATGGAAAGCTACAGGGACCACAGTCTTTTTCTAAAAGGGGCCACACGCTATGACTTTTTATTTGCGCTGCCGGCCACCGATTACAAGGCATGGGCCCATGGGTTGCGACAGGCAGGCTATGCCACCAATCCTGCGTATGGCAATATTATTATAGGAGTTGTAGAAAGATACAGGCTTTCCATGTATGACAGCATGATGGTGCTTGGCGATGACTATGATACCCCGGATACGGCTGCGGGCAGGTTAATTAGGCTGCATGGACTTCCTGCAGTAATTGCGCTAAAAAGCCAGCAACCCGAGGACATTGCAAAACTTTATGATATGGGGGTGTGGCAGATTTATAAATACAACGATTTAAAGCGGGGTGAGGATTTAAAACCCGGAGAAATTGTATATCTAAAACCCAAAAAAAGGAAGGCGGATGTCGATTTTCACCTGGTGAAGGAGGGAGAAACGCTAAGGGATATCAGTCAGCAGCATGCCGTGGAGCTCAAACATCTGGAGAAATTTAACCATGTTATGTCTTCGCAGCCGCTACGGCCCGGGGAGCTGATTTATCTGCGGGAGAAAAGGACCAAGGATTCGGCAGCCATTCGTCGGGATGTGCAAGGCAATTCGGCTACTGTATCGAAGGATACAACCCTGCAAATCGCGGGGGAGGGCGACACATGGAAAAGTATAGCCCAAAAAACCGGCAAGGATTCAGAGACCTTAAAGAAAAACAATGCAGGCATTGAACAGCCTGTTCCCGGGCAACTGGTGCTGCTTGCCCCCGGTGCTGCAACGCCGAAGGTAAGGGAAGACAATGCCGATGTTGCCGGTGGACTGAGGTATCATACCGTGGTTGCGGGTGAAACGGTTTACAGCATTTCACGGTTGTATAAAACCACGCCCGATTCCATTATCCGCTGGAACAACCTTTCGGGCACACATATTATGGTAGGGCAGGAGCTTTGTGTGCGTCCAAAAAATTTGGGCAGTGTAAAGGAAGCTTCGCAAAAACACACAGTACAGACAGGAGAAACACTGTATCAGATTTCCAGGCGCTATGGCGTGTCTGTGGAAGAGGTGCAGAAAAAGAATCAGTTGTACGGCACAGATATAAAGCCAGGGCAGATTTTGGTTATTCCCTGAACCTCATGGGGCTTTCAGGTTTTAACAGAAAAGTCATATTTCTGTCATATGCCGAAACATTTTTTTTAAATTTATGCAACCTTTGTTAGGTATTGCGTCTTCTTTTTAACTATAATTGCAACAACTACAAATATTTTTTAATACTATGAAGAAAATAATTACCAAAATGGCCCGAGCAATCGGCCTAACAATCATGGGAGCCATGGCAATTATGCCTAGTGTTTCCGAGGCACAGATTTGTGCAGCAAGTGTAGCCAGTTGTGGAACGGGAACTGCCTGGGGTGGTTCAATTATGTCCATAAGACTGGTGAATGCAACAGGTGGAACTCTCGCAAACTACACTGGTGTTGCCTGCGGTTCCAACACATTGAACCCGGCTCCTGCTGCTCCCATTACATTGCTTGGAGGTTCAAGTATTACTGTCGAAGTTACAACATCTCAGTTCCCCGCGGGTGCTACCCCCGGTGAAAGAACCAGAGTAGGTGCTTGGATAGACATGAACCGTGATAACAATTTCAGTGTGAGTGAATGTATCATCGATCCCCAAACAGGTCCTTTCACTTCATTGGCTAATCCACTGGCTACCACCACCATCAAATTGCCTTGCTGGTCATCTTCCGGTGCCAGTATTTTGCGATTCAGAGGAGCTAACACTACCTTTGGTCCCAACCTTACATCCGCTAATGGTTGTGGTGCACTTACAGGGT
Organism: Flavobacteriales bacterium; assembly: GCA_947463125.1. Taxonomy (GTDB): domain Bacteria; phylum Bacteroidota; class Bacteroidia; order NS11-12g; family UBA955; genus RGEC01. The sequence goes on from CANHQZ010000042.1 coordinate 12,050, forward strand.
ATGGTAATGTAGCAGATATCAGAATTAACCTCACTTCCCCTCCTCCTCCTCCTCCCAGTCAGGTTAACTTTATTGTTCCCAATGCACCAAATTTTGAAAGAACTCCTATCCGTTTCAATGCGGTGAATCCTTCTACTGATTATAGCTACAGCTGGTCTTTCTCCGGTCCTAATGTAACTCCAATTACCACTGTAGGTCCTGTGGGCATAGCAAGTTGGGCTCCTCCCACTCCTCCTACAACCTATGATGTGAAAATGCGTGTAGGTTGCGGATCTTTCGATTCAATCACCAAAACTGTTACCATTGTTAGACCTACAGCAGTTCCTGTAGCCGACTTTATCGCAAAATCTAATCAGGTTGAACAATATTTCAATGCTGACTTGATTGACTTGTCAACCAATGGTGCCTACAAATGGAACTGGGAAGCGATTTCTCCCGCCGGAGGTCTCAGAACCAGCACAGCTCAGAATCCAAGCTTCCTCCTGGACTCAATTGGGTTCTGGAATATTTGTCTTACCTCCGAGAATGCGGTAGGTCCTTCAACAAAAAGATGCAAAACCCGCTATGTAGAATGTTTGCCTCCCTCTGAATACTTCATCGGTATCACGACGCTTGGTGAAGCTAAAAGAGGCACGCTGTATGACAACGGTGGAAGAGCAGGTAACTACGCAAACAACTGCACACCTCCAATTCATTACTTCAGACTTCTTCCATGCGGAGCTCAGGAAATCAGGTTGAATTTCAGCCAGATTCGTCTTGCCGATGCCTCAGACATCATTCGCATTTACGATGCATCATTTGAAGATCCTACCAAACAGCTTACACCTGCTGACGGTATTAACTCCACCAACCAGGCAACTTTCCGCACTACTCAGTTCAAAGCAAAGAGCGGTGCCATGTATATTACCTTCCAGTCAAACGCTTCTGGAAATGACTCAGGATTTATCGCTACATGGGATTCTGATCTGTTGCCTCCTCTGAAGCCTGACGCTGCGTGGACTACTCCATATAATCCTGCTGCTATCGGAACTCAGGTAACCTTTACCAACACTTCAACCAAGGTGCAGGGTGCTGCTACCTGGGAATGGTACGTAGATAACAATTTCGAAGCTGCTTCGCAGAATTTCAACAGAGTATTTACCGCTGATGGTTCTTATTCAGTTTGTTTGGTAGCCCGCACTTGCAGTGGTGCTGATACTTTCTGTAACACATTGAACGTGGTTACCCCCACCGCTCCTGGTATTCTTGATTTCACTGCAACTAACATTCGCCCCAACAAAGGAGATGTTGTTGACTTTACAATCAATACCGATTACGCGACCAATTTCCAGTGGAACATTTTCCCAACTACCTACACCATTGTTTCAGGTTCTCTCACCGGTACAGGCAGAACCCTGCGCCTCCGTTTCAATCAGGGCGGCTGTTACACCTTCAGCTTAACCGGCTGGAACTCGGCTGAAAATCCTGCCGGAGCAACCCAGAAACAGGTTATCAAGAACAAATATGTATGTGTAATTGATTACTGTATTCCTCTGGTTAACTTGCTCAGTGCTGACATTGGTATCAACAATGTGAAGTTGTCTCAAGGTACTACTACCATGATTAACAACACCAGTACCAGCGGAATAGTATCCTACACTGACTTCTCGGGTTCAGTAACTGCTACCTTAACTTTTGGTGGTTCATACAAATTGGATGTGGCTCGTCTTACCAATAGCAATGACATCAACTATAAAGCTTGGGTTGACTTCAACGTTGATGGTGATTTTGATGATGCCGGTGAAGAAATCCTGAATTCAGGAGTGATTAACGGCTTGACCACCTCTAGCACTTTCACTGTACCAAATATAACATCGTCGTTTGAAGGCAGAACCCGCCTTCGCGTAGCAAGCAGCTTTGGTAACTTCAGCAATACTCCCTGTGGTGTAAATACCGTGGGTGAATTTGAAGATTACGGAATTATTCTTGCCAATGACAATGCAGCCCCAGTAATTACCTTAGTTGGTAAGGATACTGTGTTCGTAGAGCGCACAGGTACTGCCAATGGATGCTGGGCTGAAGCTGCAGGTACTTCTTACAGCGCCAGTGATGCAACCGAAGGAAACATGACTTCCAAAGTTACTTTGACTTCTGATCTCGATTGCACAATCCCCGGTATCTACAGCATTGAGTTCAATGTAACTGATGCTTCCGGAAACAAAGCACAGACTAAGCGCCGTACAGTATATGTAGTACTTGACAGAACTGCTCCAACCCTGACCCTCAATGGTAATGCTACTGAAACTGTTGAACAGTGCGGTACCTACACCGAGGCCGGTGCTGTTGCTACCGATGCCGTTGACGGAAACCTAACTTCAGCTATCATCATTTCAGGATCTGTAAACACTGCTAAAGTAGGTGACTACACCCTCACATACTCTGTTAGTGATGCACAAGGCAATACTACTACCAAAACCCGTGTTGTTCAGGTGCGTGATACCAAGAAGCCCGGTATCTTCACTGTAGGTAACCGTATTGTAAATAATAGCATCGTGAAAGTACAGATTAACAGCGTTTTTGTAGATAATATTTATGCGCAGGATGATTGCAACGGTCCTATTCAGGTTACCAAAACCAATGGTTTCAATGGTCCTGTGAACACCGCTATCCGTGCAACCTACCCCGTAATTTACACTGCTGTTGATCCTAACGGAAATACTGCTGATGAAAACGGATATGTGATTAACTACCAGGTTGATGACTACATTGCACCTGTTGTAAATCTGAATACTGCCGATGTAATCACACACGATGTAAATACTCCTTATGTATCTCGCGATGTAACCGTAAGTGACAACTTCTATCCTTTGAACAAGGTAAGTGTTGTTAAAACCGGAAGCGTTGACCCTTACACCCTGGGTACTTACACTGAATCTTACACTGCTACCGATGAAAGCGGAAACAGCACTACTGTAACCAGAACTGTTAACGTGGTTGACCGTGTTGCTCCTCAAATTCTGGCTCCTGCCGTGAATGTGTGTGTAGGAACTCCATTCTGGGCAATGAGCGGACTGATTATCTCTGACAACTACTACTCAGCCGGAACCTTGTCTCCGCTGGTGTCAGTTCTCAGCCACAATGTAAACATCTGGGAAGCCGGTCTTTACTACATCAACTACACCCTGACCGACCCAAGTGGTAACAAGGCTGTAATGGTAACCCGCACTGTTTCAGTAGCCTATCCTCCAAACTGCCAGAATACTTTCCTCAGCACTACTAACATCAGCCTTGATGAAGCAGTAAATGTGTTCCCTAACCCCAGCAGCGGTAAGGTAACCCTGAGCTACATGCTACAGAACAACAAGCCTGTATCAGTAGAAGTATTTAACATCTCCGGCAGCAAGGTTGCTTCGTTCAACAACCTGAAATCAGGTCTCGGTCACACCGAAATCAACCTGGGTCAGTTCGGAAACGGAGTTTACATGATTCGCCTGAGCAATGACGGACAGACCACCACCAAGCGTGTAGTGGTTAGAAACTAATCCGACATAAACGCTAACAAATAAAAAGTCCGGCCTGGTGCCGGACTTTTTATTTTTGGTTGGTACGTACCGTAAAAGATAAAACCCGACATAAAGTATGTCGGGTTCTATTTTTTAGATAACGTAAATCTTCTGTTTAAGGGCGAATAAGGTAGTGTGAAGTGTTGCCGTTATTTTGCTGCAAGAGAACATTAGACTGTTTTAAAACAGAATTTTTAGAGTCATCAGTAGCGTTGTAAATAGTAATCAGTTCCAGCGAATCTGTTGTATGACTGGAAAGACCGAGGTTTGCCAGCTCCGCAATGAGACTCTGCATCCTGTTCTCTTTGTTGTCGGCGACAAAGCTGAAGCTAATGGCAGAATTCTGAATAATATTGCAGCGAACTTTGTGCTTCGCCAGTAGCCTGAAAATGTGTTCCAGGTTTTGTTCTACTATAAAGGTAAAGTCCCTTGTTTTTAGCTCGGTTAGTACCTGATTATCCTTAAAAATAAAACAAGGAACATTTAGTGCTTCACTTTGGTTGCTTACTTTGGTGCCATCTTGATTCGGGTTTATAAATGATTTTACAAACAAAGGAATATCCTTAGCCATCAAAGGTTGAATGGTTTTTGGGTGTATTACAGAGGCACCGTAATAGGCCAGTTCTATGGCATCAGAATATCCCAGTTGAGGTATGAGGGTTGCATTAGATAGTTTTTTGGGATCTGCATTCATCACACCTGCTACATCTTTCCAGATGGTAACAGAATCGGCATTGAGACAATAGGCAAAAATCGCAGCAGAGTAATCGCTACCTTCACGCCCAAGGGTAGTTGTTTCATTTACAGGTCCGCGACCGATAAAACCTTGTGTGATAACAGTCTGTTTTTCAGCCAAGGGTTTTAGTTTTTTGGTAATGATTTTTTCAGTTTCAGACCATTGAATTCTGGCGTCTCTGTAGCGGTCATCGGTGATAATAAAATTCCGGCTGTCTATCCACTGGTTTTTAAAACCTTCATTTAACAGATAATGGCTTACAATTTTGGTGCTTAGCAATTCACCGAAAGCGACCACCTGATCATATAAAAAATCATACTCATCAGGATTTACAGGAGTTTCAACCAGGCATTCCAGCTCCAGGAATAAGTTTTCGATGTCATTTAACATGACTGCCGTGTTAGCAGTACCCAGGCCATTTACAATTGCATGGTGAAAATCTTTTAGTTCCTTGATAAACGAAGAGGTTTCCCCGGTTTGATGTGTACAGGCATGCACAATTTTTTCAAGATGGTTGGTGCTTTTTCCCATAGCGCTGATCACCACGAGAAGTTTATCATCACTGCAGCCGGCCAGAATCTTGGCTACATTTTTTACACCTTCTGCATCTTTAACCGATGCACCGCCAAACTTGAATATTTTCATTTTAGTTGGGAAAGACGAACTGCCTGTTGTTTTTTTGCAAAGTTAATTATCAAACTACCCCAAATCAGAAATATTTTATGGCATTAAAAGGATTGGTTACGCTGGAACAGTTTATTGTAGACCAGCAGGCTTTATACAAGAACGCAACCGGAGCGTTCAGCAAGATGTTCAGGGCACTGGAACTGGGTGCCAAAATGGTAAACCGCGACGTGAGAAAGGCCGGCTTGGTGGATATTCTCGGAGATATGGGTTCCATGAACGTGCAGGGAGAATATCAGAAGAAACTGGATGTGATTGCAGATACCACTTTTATTGAAGTGCTTACCAGGTGTGGAGAGGTATGTGCGGTTATCAGCGAAGAACAGGATCATGCTATATTTATAGAAGGATGCGAAAACAAGGAATACTATGTTGCCATTGACCCTCTGGATGGTAGTTCGAATATTGATGTGAACGCGAGTATTGGAACCATTTTCTCCATATACCGAAGAAAAGACAGCAGCAAGCCTCCAAAAACGGAGGATTGCCTGCAACGTGGTTCAGAGCAGGTAGCAGCAGGTTATTTTTTATATGGTACCAGCACCATGCTCATCTACAGCACAGGCAATGGGGTTAACGGATTTACCCTTGATGATACCCTGCAGGAATTTTGCCTTTCTCACGAAAACATACGAATACC
>CANHQZ010000043.1 GCA_947463125.1 Flavobacteriales bacterium
ATGTTTGGTCAGTGTCTGTGGCAGGGATTTATTGTAGTTGCGCACATTGGTCCAGGTGGTTCCGTCGGCGCTCTCATCAACATTGAACACGGATCCAGGGTCTGTTCCGGGATTGGTTCTCACAAAGTATTCAACGGTATCTGCTCTGCCGGCGAAGAAAATTTGCAGAAACTCACCGCTCCCATCCAGTCGTAGCGACTGTGGGGTTGAATTAAAAAATCCCGCACTGGTGTAAGTCAGGTTTCCTGCAACGATGTCTAGTTTGTGGCTCCATCCAACAGGAGGAGCTGTAACATTGCTCATGTCCCAGTTCGTAGGTAGGGTTGCTTGTCCGAAAAGTCCGGAGCAGCTGAGCAGTAAGGCCGAAAATATCGATTTTTTCATGAAGGTTTTTGATTAAAATGTGTAGCGGATACCCGTGGTGTAGCGGAATCCGGGTGAGACGAATACTTCGAGGTTTGTTGGTCTGAATGTGTTGGCAGGATTGTTGTCTACGCTGCGGTGCTGTGCATCGCTGATATAGAGGTTATCCGTAATATTCTGGCAGTTTGCATAGATAGATATCTGTCCATCTTTGTATGCCTTAAAGTTGTAGCCCGCCGAAAAGTTCATATACCAGTATGATGGAATTTTGAAAGATTCTCTCCCTTTATAATTTCCGGTCAGCGACAACGGGTCAAAATCGGCAAAGTGCTTCCAGAAGCGTATGTACTGTGCAGAAATATAAGCGCCTTTCAATAGGGTAGGTTCCCAGCGAATGCTCCACGTCCACTGACACTGAGCCGCATCGCCTACGTGAACACCATTCGCGTCAAAATCAACGATACCTACTGAATCGCCCGCATCATCGCGGATGATGCTTCTGGCGCCTGACTTCCACTGCCAGTCGGCCAGGCTGAGCGCACTTTGAATCGTCATGCCATTGCCGGGTTTTATGACGCCCGCAAATTCCACACCCATATGACGGGCTTTCATACCATTGATGTTGTAAGTGAATAAATTCCCGTCATTATCGCGGTACGAAGGCAGAAAATTAGCAGGTCTGTTTTGCCAGTAGGTGTAATAGGCGTTCACATCGAGGCTGAATACACGGCTTTTGTATCCTGTACCGAGTTCCGCGGCATACACTTTTTCATTCTTTGCATCTTTTACTTCGTTGTTGTTGTTGTCAAAAATGTTGTTAAAGCGGGTAGGTCTGTTTAGATAGCCAACGTTGCCAAAAAGATTTATATGGCGGCTAAGGTTGCGGTTGATGCCAGTTTTAAAAGTGAAACCGGGGCGGTTTACCCAATTTGATTTACGGTCATTCCCCAGACTGTCCAAACGGAAGAAATCTATGCGTTGGTAGGATGACTGTGTGGCACTGGCGTTGATAAAACCGGTAGTTCTTCCCTGTGTGTATTCCATTTCGGCAAAACCGCCAGCCCACCTCACAAGACCATCATAGTTGTATCGGAATTTATCGCCTTTACGGTACATGAGGTCCTTTTTTCTGGGATCCAGTTCGCCATTGTCCGGAATAAAGTAATCGCCACCCAGCAAATCATACACTTCTCTGTAGTGCTGAGCTCTGTAAGTTCTCAAATCTAATCCTCCGGTAAAGGTTAAATTCCGGCTGATTTTATGGTTTAATGTAGTTAATGCGCCAATCCATCGGTGGCTGTTTACGTTACGGTGTAAAATGCCATACGAACGAAGTTCTGTTGCACTGAAATTGGGATCCGGGTTGGGTACAAAAGCCGAACCCCTTGTATTCGCCCACCAGGTTCCCTGCATATTGAACGATCCATATGTTTTTACCTGGCTGATGCTGTTGCTTTGTGTGCCTCCTCCGGTTGCTACAGAGAGATAAGCGACTGTGCTTACAAGGGTTTTGGCTGAAGGTTTCCAGTCGTGTTTCAGGTATATCTGTGGTTTGTGAAACTGATTCACCCGTTCATTTTTACGGTAGGCCTGCGACCAGGTAGTATCCCCTGCATCCCCAACCGTAGCTTCATTCAGCCAACCCCAGTGCTGGTTGTACTTTCTGCCCTGATTTACCGGCATACCGCCTACCACAGTATCCATTCCAAGCTTTTTGGCCAGTCCCACATCATATAAACTCAAACGAGCCCTGAAACTACGCTGACCATGGCTTTGGGGTGCACCAATGGCTGTAAGAGACAAGGTGTGTTTTTTGCCAAACTTTTTTTCAATACGGCCGTAGTAACTATACATGTCATCAAACAAGGCATCTACATAGCCGGTGCTGCTTCTTTTGGTAAAACTAAAAATAGCGCCCCAGTTGCCGGGAAGCTTCCCTGTATTGATGGTGGCTGAATATTTCTGGTACCTTGAATCACCAAATTCTGCATTTACCGAAGCTTTAAATTTTGGCGAAACCCCACGCGTTATAATGTTCATGGTGCCGCCCACTGCAGGGTTCGCGATGCGGCTGCTGCCCAAACCGCGCTGTACTTGGGTAAGGGCCGTTACTTCGCTCAAACCAAACCAGTTGCTCCAGTATACTTCGCCGTTTTCCATGTCGTTCACAGGAATACCGTCTATCATTACGGCAATGTTTCTTTGGTTGAAACCGCGGATGGTGATGCGCGCATCGCCGGCTCCGCCGCCCTGCTGGGTGGCATACACCCCGGGTGTGGCATTCAGCAGCATGGGCATATCGGCACTGCCCAGCTGTTCGCTGATGGTTTTTCCATTCAGGTTGCTGTAGGCGATGGGCGTTTTCCGGTCTTTGGCCACCGAAGCGGTAATCTGCACTGCCTGTACATCGGTGCTCAGGTTTTCCATTCTGAGAACAATATTGGGTATGAGGCTGCGGTCGCCGATGAGGCTGATGGTGTCATTGCTGTAGCCGTCCAGCGAGGCTATCAGGGTGTGGTTGCCGCCCACCAGCTGAAGGGTAAATGATCCATCTGCTGAGGATATCGCTGAAACAGCCCTGCTGCTGATAACGGCACCCTTTAGTCCTTCACCTGTGAGGGCATCTGTTACTTTGCCCACAACTTTCACCTGCGCCTTCGCTATTTGCGAGATGCACAAGGTGGCCAGCAACAGCGCTATTCTCATTGTTTAATGAATCGCGTAGTGTAGGTTTTATTGGCAGTGGTAATTGCCTGCAGCTGATATATGCCTGCACTCAGATTGGCGGTGTTCAGTAAAGCGATGGCATACCCGTTGGGGTATTGCATGTCAAATGACAAAGCAATTTTTCTACCCTGAGCGTCTGTGGCGTAGGCCTTGGCTACCGGTGCATCTACAAATGCATTGATATTTCCGTTTGTAGGGTTGGGGAAAACCTGTAATACTGCCGCTTGCAGGGTTTTTACCTTAGCAGGGAATTTGTTGCAAATGCAGTTGTGCGTGCGCAGCGAATCAAAGGTGTTTACAGGGTAAACTTCGTATTCCTTGCGGGGATTGAAGTTGGCCGGATTGGTTTTTACGCCGCCGGTCACCGATGCTTTACGGATCAAGGTTTTATCGATGGTGCACCAAAGTCCCAGGCCGGTGTTGTGTGGGAAAGAATCGCTCCAGCCTATGGTGCGGCTTGGATTTGAGGGCAATTGTGGCTGTTGCCCGATTTTGCCAAAAATATCTACAGGAACCCACTGAGTTGTGCCCGGGGTTAATTTATCCAGGCTCAAAGCATCATCACCATTAAAGCTCATGGAAAATGAAGTGTTGTAATCTTTGGAGAGGAACAAATCTGCCTTGATGCGCAGGTTGTAAGTTACGGGGGTATCCTGACCGGTTTGGGTAGTATCGCGGCGGTCAATAACGAGCACTTTTACCTGGTTGCTGCCAATGGTGCCCGATAATACATCGCTGTACTGGCTTCCCCATACCGCCGAACCATTCTGCCAGCGTGTGAAGCGGTAGTTGCTCAAATCGATGCTGTTTGGCCCCGGATTATAAATTTCAATTGCCTTGTTGTTGCGTGTTCCTTCAATGTACTCAGAAATGAAGAGTTCATTGCATTGTGCCTGAACGCCTGCGGCGGTCAACAGTCCGATAAGTGCAAAAAAGGTGTTTTTCATTAGGTAATGTCCCGCAAATTTCGTATATTTAGATTAAGAAATTGCTAAGCTGCGATGTCATTTTACGCACATAGCCCTAAAGTTTGTTAATTTGCAGTTGTTGCGTACGTTTCTGCTTTTAATCACTGTGGTTTTCGGAGTCTCCTGTGGTCCCGTTAATTTTTCGTACAAAACGTTTTCCTCTTTGCCGGTTTCTTCAGTGACAACGCTAGACAGCAACATGGTTCGGTTTATTGCTCCCTACAAAGATTCTCTCAAACGTTTTACTGCCGGCATGGTTGGTAAAACCGATACCGGATATTTTCCGGAAAGACCTTCAAGCAATCTAGGGAATCTGTGCGCCGATCTAATTTTCTTTTTTGCGGATTCGTGCCTGAAAGCGCAAACAGGTTTCAGCCTTGATGCTGCGGTTTTAAACCTGGGTGGACTTCGCACGGCCTTGCCGAATGGGGAAATTACCATGGGAAACATGTATGAAGTAATGCCTTTCGAAAACAGTGTGGTTGTGTTGAAACTGAATGGCAGCGCTGTAGACAGCCTGTTTAAGCACATTATTCGGCGCGGTGGTGAACCGATTTCGGGATTGAAGCTGGAAGTGGATGAAAAAATGCAGTACAAAGCCTGGCTTGGTCAGAGGCGATTTGACAGCCGCCGCGATTACTGGGTGGCCACATCCGATTACCTTGCCTTTGGCGGAGATGGTTTCGCCATGTTCAAAAACCCTATGCAGATTTTATATCTGAAAAAAACCGTTCGCGATGTTTTAATTGGGGGTGTACAGTCGGAAACCCTCCGATTTGGAGTAGTTCAGAAAAGAACAGAAAGGAGGATAGTGTATGCCAACGAGGCGGGAGTTCCTAAGAAATAGCGGTTTGCTGGCCGGCGGAATGCTGCTGGCTCCGGATGCTTTGTTTGCCCAACGCGAGGCACAAAAACTGATGATTCTGCATACCAACGATTTCCACAGCCGTTTGGAATCATTTCCCGACAATCATCCCAAATACCCGGGCCAGGGCGGCATTGCCCGTCTGAAAACCCTGATCGATGAGCAGCGCAGCACCCATGAGTACAGTTTGCTGCTGGATTGCGGTGACGTTTTTCAGGGCACGCCATATTTCAACAGATTTGGCGGTGTTCCGGAGTACAAATGGATGAATATGGCTGGTTACGAGGCTACCACCCTTGGCAACCATGATTTTGACCTGGGTATGGAACACCTGGCTGATTTGATTCAAAATTACGCTCGGTTTTCCATTCTAAACTGCAATTATGATGTGAGTAAAACCCCGCTGAAAGGGCTGATTAAGCCGCATTTGACTGTGAAAAAGGGCAGGTTGAAAATCGGGATCACCGGCGTGGGGTTGAATCCGGAAGGATTGATACCTGCGCACCTCTGCGAAAATCTGGTTTACAAGGATCCAGTAGCATCGGTACAGGAGCAGGTGGATATTCTGAAAAAAAGAATGCACTGTGATACCGTCATCGTGCTGTCGCACCTCGGATTTGAATATCCCGGAAACCAGATCAGCGACAAAAAGCTGGCGGCAGAAACCCATGGAATTGATTTGATTTTGGGTGGCCATACACACACTTTTCTCGAGGCGCCCGTAATGGTCAGCAACAAAAAAGGAAGCAATGTGATTGTAAATCAGGCCGGCTGGGCCGGTCTGCAGCTGGGTATGATCCGGCTCGAATTCAAATAAAGTTTAGGAAAGCGCCAGTGCGATAATATCGGCCTGTTCTTTGTCGTGGGTCTTTTTGTAGCCGGTGGCGGGGCTTGCACTGTTTCCGCGGCCGATGTATCGCAGGGCCACGGGCCAGTCGTAGCGCATCAGGTGGAACCAGTAGCCCTGGTTGCGGGGTTCTTCCTGTACCCAGCAGAATTCTGCATTTTTATACTGGCTGAATATCTCTTTCAGTTTCCATTCGGGCAGGGGGTACAGCTGTTCCACGCGCACAATGGCCACATCCTTGATGTTGCGCTCATTGCGGGCCTGCAGCAGGTCATAGTAGATTTTTCCGGTACAGAACAGCACCTTGCGGGCTTTTTTCACCACTTCTGTATCGGGGTAAATGTCCTGGAAAGAACCTTCAAACTCGGCGATGTTGCTTGTACACAGTGGATGGCGCAGCAGACTTTTGGGGCTCATTACAATCAGGGGAACCTGAAAATCGCGGTTCAGCTGACGGCGCAGTGCATGGAAAAGGTTGGCAGGTGTGCTAGGATATAGTACCTGCATGTTACCGCCTGCGCACAGTTGCAGGTAACGCTCGGGGCGGGCACTGCTGTGCTCGGGGCCCTGTCCTTCGTAGCCGTGGGGCAGCAGCATGGTAAGGCCGCTGAATTTGCCCCATTTGGTTTCGGCACTGGCAATAAACTGGTCAATCATGATTTGCGCACCGTTGGCAAAATCACCAAACTGCGCTTCCCAGATGGTTAGCCCTTCGGGTAACATACTGCTGTAGCCGTATTCAAAGCCCAGTGCTGCATATTCGCTTAGCAGGCTGTTGTATACACCAAAGCGGGCCTGTTTGTCTGAAATATGCTGCAGCGGAATAAATTCCTGTTCGCTGTCTTCTTTTTTAACAACCGCATGACGGTGGCTGAAGGTGCCACGTTCCACGTCCTGTCCGGCAATGCGCACGGGGTGGCCTTCATCCAGCAGTGTAGCGTAGGCGAGCAGTTCGCCCATGGCCCAGTCCAGGTTGCCGTTTTGCAGCATTTTTTTGCGGTCGGCAAACAGGTTCTGCACTTTTTTAATGGGCAGGTTGTCTTCGGGAATGCTGGTGATTTTATCGCCCAGTTCCAGCAGTTTTTTCTTTTTAACGCCGGTTTTTACTTCTTTGCTAAAATCCTTTTCTGTGGGGTGACGGAATCCATCCCAGCGGTCCTTAACAGTCTTTTTGCCCGGCTTCAGATCGCCTTTGGCTTCTTCAAATTTCTCCTGCAGCAGCTGTTTAAACTGCAATTCCATTTCAGCAGCCAGTTCGGCATCGATTTCGCCCCTTTCCAGCAGTTTTTTCTTGTAAATCTCGCGGGGGTTGGGGTGTTTGTCGATGAGTTTATACATCAGCGGCTGGGTGAAACGGGGCTCATCGCCTTCGTTATGTCCATATTTGCGGTAACCCAGCAAATCGATAAAAATATCGCTGTTGAATTCCAGTCGGTAAGCCATGGCCAGTTTCACGGCGTGCACAACGGCTTCTACGTCATCGGCATTGACGTGCAGCACGGGGCAAAGGGTAACCTTAGCCACATCGGTGCAGTAAGTACTGGTTCTGGAATCGCTGTAGTTAGTGGTGAATCCAATCTGGTTGTTGGTTACCACGTGAATGGTTCCGCCCACATAGTAGGCTTCCAGGCCGCTCATTTGTACCACTTCGAATACAATGCCCTGTCCGGCTACGGCAGCATCTCCATGAATGAGGATAGGGCATATTTTGCTTACGTCATTGCCATACCTGGTGTCGAGTTTGGCTCTTGCAAGGCCTTTAACTACGGGGTTTACGGCTTCCAGGTGGCTGGGGTTATCAGCCAGGCGAAGGTGCACGGTTTTGCCGCTTGCGGTCTCTACGTCGGTGCTGTAACCCAGGTGATATTTCACATCGCCTTCAAAGTCCTCATCTTCTTCATTCTGGAAGACCTTGCCTTCAAATTCGCCAAAAATGGCGCTGTATTGCTTGTTGAATACATTGGCCAGCACATTCAGGCGGCCGCGGTGGGCCATGCCCATCACAAATTCCTCTACGCCCAGTCCTGCACCATACTGAATTACGGCATCCAGTGCCGGTATCAGGCATTCGAGACCTTCTACCGAAAAGCGTTTTTGGCCGATGTATTTGGTATGAATAAAGCTCTCAAAAACGGTAGCCTGATTGAGTTTTTTGAGAAAATGGCGTTTCTCGTCGGTGGTCAGGTCCGGAATATTGCGGGTTTTTTCAAAACGCTCCTGCAGCCAGCCTCTGCGGCGCGGGTCGCGGATGTAGGTAAACTCACACCCGATGCTTTGGCAATAGGTTTGCTCCAGCAGTTGAATGATGTCTTTAAGCGGGGCGTGGCCCAAACCCACCTCTATTCCGGCACTGAACGAAGTTTCCAGATCTGCTTTGCTGAGCCCGAAGTTCTCAATGTCCAGGGTTGGTGAGTACTGTCTGCGTTCGCGCAGGGGATTGGTTTTGGCAAACAAGTGCCCGCGCTGCCGGTAGGCATTGATGAGGTTCAGAACCTGAATTTCTTTCAGCGCATCCTCACTTACCGGTCCGCCGGCTTCGGCTTTGCCTGCACCCAGGTCAAAGCCTTCAAAAAACTTTCTCCAGCCAAAATCAACACTTTCCTTATCGGCGCGGTATTGCTCGTACAGCTGGTCTATCGCCGCAGGATCGGCATTCAGAAGGTAGGAATCATCGGGCTGGCTCATATTGCGAATTTAACCGCAAAATTAAGCACTGCGCCTCATTTTCGGCACAACAAATTACAGGGGCTTTTTTAAATACTTCCTGAGTTTATTGTAGGGTATGGATATGAAGATGGGACCTTCGGCGTAAGATGCGATTTCGTAGGGGTTAAAAAGAAAGAAAAGCCCATCAGCATCGAACCCAAAATTATCCGTTAGGTGAAACCGGTTGTTGTTGAACCAGTAACCTGCTTCATTCAGGCTCACTTTGGATGAGAGCCCTTTTTCACTGCGAAAACGTTCTTCGGCCAATTTCAAAATAGCCTGTGTGTCTTTGTCCTCAAATAATTCGGTCCATTTTTCAACCTGTGTAGCCTCCGGCAGGGAGAAAACTCGGTAGCGTGTTGCGCCGTTGGGATGCGCCCCGCCGTAGTATCCGTCGAGAGATTCATAGATGCAAATGGTTGACGCAGTCTGGTATAAAACCCCGATAACGTTTTCTTCGGACCAGGTAAGGTTGAATGAAAAATCCAAGGGAGAGCTGTCTTCGGCCGTGAACTGCGACTGCCATTCTGCTGACCAGTCATTAAAATCGGAGGTAAAAATATCTTTCAGTTCGCTGACGGACCTAACCGGTATTTCCGAAAGATCTGCGTAGAGTTTGTGGTTCAGTTTCTGAGCGGTCTCCGAGGATTCTTCAAACCAGATAAAACGGTGAAAACGGGCGCAGCTTGCCGTGCTTGTATCGCCTTCTTCCAATGCAACCTTGCGCAACTCGATAAACGATAAAGAGTCTGTTGCATATCTTAGCTGCTGTCCGATTCCCGTTTGGATGAAAAGGAAAGCCAACGCTATCGCAACGAATCTGCGGATCACTTTACATTGGGTTTAATCAGCAGTTTACCAAGCGATTCATAATCCAGCAACAGCTCTGTTTCGCCCTGCTCATAAGGGGCTATTTCATATACGTTGTAGAAAAACAAAATACCTTTTTCGGTGTAGGCAAAATTATCGGGAAGATAAAATTTACCGTTCCAGAACCAGCTTTGGTTGATGGTTTCTCCGTCAGGAATTTGTTTGGCTTTGCGGAATGCGCTTTCTGCAATCTTCAGCACCGCATTGGTATCAGTAAACAGGGTGTGCCAGTTATCTACAGGTTGTCCGGTTTTATTTTCAATTAGTGTGTAAACGGTTACCCGAAACCCATGCGCTCCTCCGGTGAAATAATATGCCTGGTCTTTTACGGAAACGAAATGCCGGTTTGCATGTATGGCGGCAAATTTTTGTTCTTTCGTGTAGTTGAAAGTCCAGCGGGCATTGGCGTCGCTATTGAGTCTTTGCCATTCTTCCCTAAATTCACGTGCATCCTGCTCCACCCGCTTTTCCAAAGGCAACTCCAGGTGTGCCGTATCGGTGGTAATGGCATTATGCATAAGCATGTTCAGACCCGATGCAAGCCTTTTGCTTTTCCCTTTTCCTTTGAAAGTTTGATAGGTAACATCGTAGCTGCAGTAGGCGGTGTCTTTGGTTCCTGCCGCTTTCATGCTGTATTTTTCTTTTTGAGACAGATTGGTTACCGTTAGCCCTTTCACATGAATTTTGGGAATGGGGTCTGCTGTAGCTTGCGCAGCGGCATTGCTTTGCGCATAAAGCCCTGCTGTAAAGGATATTGAGCACATCAGTGCAAAAGCACTAAGCTGCATCCATAATTTCTTTCCCATTATTTTCATCTGAAAACGCTCCACGAATAAACAACAACAGATACAAACAAAAAAGCATCAAACCGGTCCAGTGCGCCGCCGTGTCCGGGGATGAAACGACCACTGTCTTTGATGTCGGCCTGCCGTTTTAGGGCACTTTCGAAAAGATCGCCGGCTGTGCCCGCCACACTTACCAATGCGCCCAGCAATGCCAGTTGCCATGCGCCAAGGTTCCAAAGGTTGCCCAAAAACGAACCTGCCGCCGCGGTAAGAACCGTCCCTCCGATAAATCCTTCCACGGTTTTTTTCGGACTGAGGGTTTCAAACAATTTGTTTTTACCAAAAGCCCTGCCGGTGAGGTAGGCAAAGGTGTCGCTGCACCAGGTGAGTATAAATACCAGCAACGGCAGATGCCACTGGTAGTCATTGCCCGAAATGTGCAAAAACAGCAGCGACGGAACCGATATATAAATCAGTGCAAAAACCACTGTGGCCGTATCGTCAAAAAGTTGAGTGCCTTTTCGGAAAAGCTGTATGCCGAAATACACAATCAACAGCAACATGCATTGTGACAGCAGGAAGAGTATAAATGAATTTCCGTTCCAGACCAGCCCAAGCCGGTCGGGGATGGCAGGGTGCATGCAAAGCAGTAAGCCGTTGAGAACCCATGCGGCAGTAAGATTAAACAAAGAGCTTGCCTTGCGCAGCTGTAGCAATTCTTTAATGCAAAAACTGCTGATAATAATGGTTAAAACCCATTGCCCCCAGAAGCCTTGCAGCAGTGAAAACACAACTACTACAACAAATACGGCTCCCCAGATGGCCCTTACCCAAAAATTACTCATGATGCTGAAGATTTTATTTGCCTGCGGTACCAAACAATGCTGTAAACCAGCGGAATCAGTGCCAGCACCGATACCACGTTGCCAAATGCAAGGTTGTCAAAAGCGCCGCTCACGCCGGTTTCCCTGAAATGCAGTTGGCTGAGATAGTGAAGAAAGATGGCGATTCCGTTGAAAATAAAATGGGCAATCATGCCGTAAGCAGTGTTTCCTGATGCTCCTCTAAGGTAGCCGAAAGCGATACCCATCAGGAATATACCTGGCATTTCATAAAAGCTGAAATGCAGTGTTGCAAATACAAATGCCTGCAGCACAATGGCGCGTATGATGCTGCCGGTAATACTGTTAAAAATGTTTTGCAGTACCCCTCTGAAAAGCAATTCTTCAATAAAAGCGGGCAATACGGCTACCAGAAAAAGGCAGACAAATAATTCATGAAGTTCCTGCATGTCCAGCAATGTGCTGGTCAGCTCCTGGCGGCTGCTGTCCAGCTGCTGCGCATAGTATTGCAGCGTTTGCGGCCAGGTAATGCTGCGCATCAGGCTGTCGAGTCGGTTTGTTACGATAAATCCGCTACCGGCCGTAACCAGTCCCATCCAGAGGTAAGAACTCTTGAAAGGCGCGTTTAATCCGCCTTCCTTCACTATTGAACTGCGGTTAACAACCGAGAAAAGCCAGACAGGAAGGAGCATGGAGCCTGTAAAAGAGATCAGGTGGTATACCCGACTGATATTGATGGCCATCGCAGTGCCATCCGGTGTGTGGAGCAAGCTGCGGGCTTCGCTGAAAGGGATGCCATACAGTCCGCCGGCAATAAACGCGGCAGCTACAGAAAAAATGATGTTGAAGAGAAAAATAAAAATCAGGATAAACATCAAACCCCAGTTGCTGTAAAATGGGTTTCGAGCGGATGAGACATTTTCTGTAACGGTGTCGTTCACGGTATTTACTGCAAACCTACATTTTTTTGTGCAAGGAATCTGCATCTGTGCAGGCTGCCCTAATTTTGCACCGCATACATGGTTAAGATTGCCGACATAGAACTGGGGGAATTTCCGCTGTTGCTCGCGCCCATGGAGGATGTGAGCGACCCGCCCTTCAGGTATGTGTGCAAGCAGGAAGGCGCCGATTTGATGTATACCGAGTTTATCAGCTCGGAAGGGCTAATCCGCGATGCGATTAAAAGTCGACAAAAGCTCGATATTTTCGACTACGAGCGCCCTATCGGCATACAAATTTTTGGCGGCGATGAAGAGGCCATGGCTTTGTCTGCCAAGATTGTGGATGCCACCGGCCCCGATTTACTGGATATCAACTATGGTTGTCCGGTGAGTAAGGTGGTTTGCAAAGGTGCCGGCGCCGGTGTGCTGAAGGATGTGGATTTGATGGTGCGGTTAACGGATGCGGTAGTGAAAAGCACCAGTTTGCCGGTGACGGTCAAAACCCGCCTGGGATGGGATGAACAGAGCAAAAACATCATGGAGGTGGCCGAAAGGCTTCAGGATGTGGGCATAAAAGCACTCACCATACACGGTCGCACCAGGGCGCAGATG
Source organism: Flavobacteriales bacterium (assembly GCA_947463125.1). GTDB lineage: Bacteria > Bacteroidota > Bacteroidia > NS11-12g > UBA955 > RGEC01. The sequence goes on from CANHQZ010000043.1 coordinate 12,527, forward strand.
TATAAAGGCGAAGCTGACTGGACCCTGATTGCTGCTGTAAAAAACAATCCGCGCATTAACATTCCCATTTTTGGCAACGGCGATATCGACCATCCCGAAAAAGCGCTTGACTATAAAAACCGCTATGGTGTGGATGGTGTGATGATAGGCCGCGCTGCCATTGGTTATCCATGGATTTTTCGCGAGGTAAAGCATTTTCTGAAAACCGGACAGCATTTGCCTCCGCCTACGTTTGAAGAAAGACTGAACGTTTGCCGCACCCATTTTGAAAAAAGCGTGGCGTGGAAAGGCGATAAAGTCGGGGTGTTTGAGATGCGCAGGCACTATGCCCAGTATTTTCGCGGGTTACCCGATTTCAAACCATGGCGCACGCAACTGGTAAGCGCAGGTACGCCTGAGGAGGTGTATGATTTGCTGGATGCGCTGAATGAAAATTATGCAAATGTGACGATTCTCTGATGTGTAATTACAGGGAATAATCGTAAGTTGCGATTGTCGAATTGTTTACTAAAACAATAACACCATTGTAACCGACTCAATGTTTTTGAATTTTAATCATAATATCTTTTGTCGAGCGGTGGCTTTTATGGTTCTTATTTTGTCCAGCAATTTTTTATTTTCAGTAGATAAAAGAGATTCATTAAAATATATCAAAACAGCAGAATTTTTAATGGCCAGAAATCATTCAGAAATTCAACAATATAATAGAAACTACTATTCTAAGGATACCAGAAAAAGGCAGCAATATTGGATAACATTAACAGGTGAAATTGACCGATCAAAAAAGTTAATATCCCCCTGGTTAAATCCATTATTTTCCATCAGTAGCGGTTATTACAAAAGCGAAATACATAAAGGGGAATTCTATCATATTCCGTCAGATGTCCCTTACGCTGAATATGTTCATCGTTCAGAAGATGATGTTTTTAGTTTAACCTCAATTGTTTTTCTTCCTCAGGCGGGCCTTCAGGCAAGGCCTTTTTTAAGGTCAAAGCGGATGAAAAATGTGGCTTTTTCATTTCGGGCAGGTTGGCAGTTTAATGGTGTTATAAATTATTCTTCACGCAGAATTTCTGAAGAAACATATTATAATATTTTAGGACTGTATTCGAATAATATTCTGTATACCCACAGAACGGAATTTCCGGATATGAAAAAACGAAAATTTACCGGTCTTTATTTACAGTGGGGCATTTCAAATCCACTGCTTTCAGCAAAAGAGAGACGTTTTGGGTATCGTATTTCCTATAGTGTAATGCCAAATCAGCATCGGGGTTTTGAATTTTCAATAACCCGAAGAATAAAATAAATATATATGCTCAATAAAACACTTATATTTATTGTATTAGTTATTTTATATTTATTTTCATGCCGTAAAATAAATTCATATCAGGAGCCTGTAGGAAATTTAAACCTGGATATTTCATTTACTATGAAATATTACCCCTGTTTAATTGATACTGCATGTGGTTGTATTAGCAAAACATCCGATTTATGGGCTTATTGGGAGCCCAATGTGCTGATAACAGACAGCAATGGGAATGTGGTTTTTTCAAAAACAGCCAGAAAAATCCATGTATATAACTTTTCATTACCGGAAGGCAAATATTCAATCCGGTATTCCATGGAATTATGGGGCGGTATTAAAACCCCATATCCCGACGGTATAACAGCTTGTGATTCGGTTAGGGATATCTGGAAATGGAGGTTTGCGCCAGGTTACCCGGAATATTGCATCAATAAAAATAAATACAACTATATAGCCCTGGATACGACAGAGTATTTTAGTATCAGAAAAAAAGAACAAATAAATTTATTGCGAAGTTTTTAAGTCAATTCAGTCCGTTGAAACGCGCTTACATGTTCGGTTGTAGCATTGCCATATCACACCCACTGAAATACCTTCAGTAAGTATTTGCACCAAATTAGCGGTACTGCACTGAAATACCTGTGCTTGCGCAATGCCAGGTGGTCTTCCCGGTTGGCTTCCGAAATGGCCTTTATTCCCTGTTGGCTGCTGCCGCCGCTGCGCATCAACACCGAAGTGTAGGAAAGGAATTTTGTATTGATTTTATGAACGCCAATAAACCTGAGCAACAGCTCAAAATCGGCTGCCCTTTTGAATTGTAAATCAAATACCCCAAAACGTTCATAGCAGTTTTTGCGCACGAAAAAGCCGGGGTGCGGCGGTTGGTGGCCAATACGGAACATCCAGGGTTTCCAGCGCGTACAACGGTATTTTCTGACCACGTTTTCTTTGTTGTTATTGAAAATATGCACGTCGCTGCAAATGGCTTCCGTATGCTCGTCCATGGCGGCAACGATGTCTGCAATTACACCGTCATGGGCCAGCAAATCATCGCTGTTCAGTATGCCAATGATCTGACCTGTTGCCAGCGCAATACCTTTGTTCATGGCATCGTACAGCCCCTGGTCGGGTTCGCTTACCACACGGGCTATGCGGCTTCTGTAACGGTCAATAATGGCGGGCGTTTCATCGGTGCTGCCACCATCTACCAGAATGTATTCAATGTCAGCGTATGTCTGCGCCAGCACCGATTCAATGGTATCCTGCAGGGTGCGGGCGCTGTTGTAGCAAACGGTGATGATGGAAACCTTCACGCTTCTATCTTTCTTTCTCTGACGGCTGCCGCAGGATTGCCGCTGTAAATTGTATAGGCTTCCAGGTTATGGGTGGCCACGCTGCCGGCACTCAGCACAGCATGAGAGTGGCAGGTTACACCCGGACAAACCATGGCTTTTGCGCCAACCCAGACGCCATTTTCCAGTGTAATGTCTCCCACCATCAAATCAAATGTTGATTTACGGTAGTTGTGGTTGCCGCATAAAAGCAAAGCTCCCTGTGAAATACAGCAGTTGCTGCCAATTTGAACCTTTCCCAGATTGTCAATCCACACACCTTCTCCCAGCCATGAGTGTTCTCCGATACTGAGGTTCCAGGGATATTTTACGTTTACCCTGGGTTTTATAACCACACCTTTTCCAATGCTGGCGCCAAATAGCCGCAGCAAAGCCCTTCTCCAGGCATTGCCTGGGAGAAAGGACATGAGGAAAAAGGAATTGCAACTATGCCACAGTGCCCTTACCACCGCATTCCTCCCGGGTTGGTACCAGCGGTTGTTAAAGTGTGCGTGTCGGGTTTGGCCTTGCATGCTACAAATTTGGGTTTAGTTTGCCAATCTGCCAACTTGAATTTTTATAGAACGATAACTGAGCCAAGCCATCAGGATTCCGGTAATCAGGGCGCAGCAAAGTGACCACGGCCATCCAGTTAGTGACAGGTTCAGTCCGCTTTGGCTGAAAAGCTGTGTAATTCCAACTTCAAGCAGGGCAAACAAAACCGTTGAAATCACCAGGGCTATTGCCAGATTGCGCAAAGCGAAGCGGAAATAGGGCGAAATCATGCTCATTCTTGTATAACCCAAACGGTGCAGGGTTTGTATTTCGTAGGCAGAGCGGTAAGCCAGTAACTGGGTGTATTGCAGAAAACCCAGCATGGATAAGGCTACAATAAATCCACCCAGCAAGGCCATCAGCAGCATTACCAGTTCAAGCAACAGGCGGGTTTTGCCTTCTTTAACCTTTTCTTCGGCGGTCTCAAATTCCTTTGCCTTCAGGTGGTTCAGCAATTCGGGGGCGGCCGGATTGTCGGCATGCAATATCAGTCGGGTGGGTTGGGATTCTCCACCCGGAGCATAGCGGTCATTGGCATACCGCATAAAGTGCTCGGGTACCAGAACGGCCTGAATGCGGTTTGAAAATCCGGCAATGATGCCCTTGTATTGGTCGGTTTTTTCGTTGCCTGATATTTCCAGTTCAAAGGAGATGGATTTGAGCAGATTTTCCGGAATAACGGGCATGTTTTGGCCGGAGGCGAAAGCGTGGTTGTATTGTTTGATGAATGCCGAAGGCACAATTACAGGGATGGTTTTGTCGCCGGGTTTCCATTGCCATGAAGGGCCTTCAATGTCTACAAACCGATCCGGGACAGCCTCAAAAAAAATGTCAGATTTAAAGAGCTGCCCTCCAAATCCGCCCAGTTGTGCATTCATGCTCATGGACGCCTTAAAGCGCGATGGTGTAAATGGTCCGACATCATCCACAGATTTCAGGCTCATCAAATCTTTTATTTCGTTTTCGGAAAACCGGGGCGCCCCTGCCATGGTGTGCAACAGCGTTATCTTTTTGCTGATAACGACAAAATCGCGCCCCAGCATTTCTTTTTCCTGCATAAGGGCCCGCACATCCACCCACAGCTGCACGCCCAGCATCATAATGCACAAACCAATGCCGGATCCAATAACCGAAAGCCACAACTGTCCGGGACGGGTTTTGCTGAGCAGGAGTTTTTGAAACAGGGCAGACTTCATAGTTCCAGTATTTCAAAGTCGTTGAACATATCGGTGTTGCCCAGCGATGTGGCAATAATGCCGGCTCGGCGCTCCTTTGCGATTTCTGCAATACACTCCATGGCAATTTTTGCATTGATTGCATCCAGGTGGCTGAAC
>CANHQZ010000044.1 GCA_947463125.1 Flavobacteriales bacterium
CTGATATTTCCATAGCCTTATCTGTGGGCAGTTTATTGATAGCCTGAATGGTCTTCTCAATGATGTGTTTTTTTGTCATAAAATCAATATCAAATATAATTAATTAATAATAGTATTTCAAGTTATTACTAAAACAAAAGCGGTTCTGCTATACCCTCAACTTCAGCAGCAACTCTGTCAGCGCCTTTTTCAGCGCATCCACATTGTCTTTGCCGGTAGCAGAAATAAACACTGCAGGTGCATTTTCCTTGGCAATCCAGCTTTTTTCAAACTGTGTGGCGGTGAGGCCGGTTTGTCCCACATAAAAATCATCGGGTGCACCACGGAAGGCATCAATTTTATTGAAAACCACCAGCTCGGGTTTATTGCCCGCGCCAATGGCCAGCAGGGTTTCCTTTACCGAACGCATCTGCTCCTCAAAATGCGGACTGCTGATATCAACCACATGCACAAGCAAATCGGCCTCGAGTGCCTCTGCCAGCGTGCTTTTGAAGCTTTCTACCAGCTGCGTGGGCAACTTGCGTATAAACCCCACCGTGTCACTAAGCAGGATGGGCATGGTTTTCAGTTCATCGGTAGGGTGTGGCAATACAATTTTCCGTACGGTAGCATCCAGTGTGGCAAACAACTTATTTTCCACCAGCACATCGGCTTTGCTCAGCAGGTTCATGATGGTGCTTTTGCCTACGTTGGTATAACCCACCAAGGCCACACGGTACATGCCTTCGCGCGATGCACGCTGCGTACGCGATGTTTTTTCAATGTGTGCCAGCCTTTCCTTTAGCACACTGATTTTATTGCGCAAGGCACGGCGATCGGTTTCGATTTCGGTTTCACCCGGTCCTCTCAGCCCGATACCCCCTTTTTGACGGCTTAGGTGCGTCCACATCCGGGTAAGGCGGGGCAGCAGAAATACGCTCTGGGCAAGCTCCACCTGTATTTTGGCCTGGGCCGTTTTGGCATTGCGGGCAAAAATGTCCAGAATCAGGTGTGTACGGCTCAGCACCTTCACATCGGGCATGTCCTGTTCGAGGTTGCGGATTTGGCTGGGGCTTAACTCATCATCAAATACCACCATATCCACGTTGTGTTCCTTCACCCACAGCACCAACTCTTCCAGCTTGCCTGTGCCTAAGTATGTCTTTGGATTGGGATGGGGCAGTTTTTGGGTAAATCGTTTTAGCGTAATGGCTCCTGCTGTGGATACAAGCTGCTCCAGTTCATCGAGGTATTCGTGCAAACGGCCCTCCTGGGCAGGAAAATCCACCCCTACCAGCACGGCATATTCCTGTTTTTTCTCGGTAGTGTGAAGGATTTCCTTGTTTTTCCCCATGATTTAGGGCAAAATTACCCTTTTGGTTTGGCAATGCCGCACAGGAAGGCGAATTTTGAATTCAGGTTGATGCGCATCATCTCAATATGGCTGTTACTGAGCGTTAGCTCCATGCATGCGCAAAAGGTTACCCTGAATGCATTGCCCGGGGGCAAATCTGTTTACAGCCACTATCGTGTAGTGGGAGAAAACCAGGCGGGAATTTACCTAATGAATTACCGTGATGCCGACATGCGCAGGAATTTCTCCCTAATTCGTGTAAACCATAGTTTGGAATACCTGCAGGAAAAGCCCATTGAACTGGGTAAGCGATCCAGGCTGATAAAACTGTTTACCTATGACAGCGGCATATGCCTGCTGTATCTGGAGAAAATAAGACAGCAAACCTGGCTTCAATACCGACTGCTTGCGCCTTCAATGGATAAAGAATTTGCGGGAACCCTTGGTATTTTACCGGGACTGGAATCGGCAGAAGCGGTGACGGCTGAGTACAGCATGAACCGGGAATGGTGCGCCGTGTGGTCGGAACAATTTTCCGAGCAGGGCTTGCAACAGCTGGGGATTACCCTGTTTCATCTTCCCTCGCACCGCAAAATTCAGCAGGCCTGTCTTGTGCCATTTAGCGCAAAGCAGACCGATGTGGCAGAAGCAGCGCTGGGCAACGAGGGTCAGCATGCCTGCGTGGTTACTTACGATGACGAATTGGGGCGTCGTACCCCTGTGCGCTATTTTGCGGCATTTGGCGACACCATGCGCTTTCGCCCTTTGTTTCCTGTCAATCCCTCCTCATACCATATTGGTGGCGAAGAACTCGTTCGGGATGAACTTTCCGGCAGGTTTGTTTTTAGCGGATTTTGGGACGAAAACAAAGAGGAACGAACCGGCGGCACCTTGGTTTTAACTTTGCCTGATACCCTGCGGGAGGGCAGTTCTGAATTGATTCAGCGAACAAGCTTTTCAGCCGGGCTTGTTGGTGAGCTCATAGGCGCTGCTGCGCAGGAAAAAGGGCGTATACCTGAAAACCTCTTTATCCGTAAGATCGTGCCGCGAACCGATGGAGGTAACCTTCTGATTGCAGAGAAATTTTACATTACCCAGCATCTGGAAACATTCTATATCAACGGGATACCGCAAACCAGCAGCAGGAATGTGTATCACTATGACGATGTGTTGCTCATTTCGCTAAATGCAGATGCAGAAATGGAGTGGTTTCGGGTAATTCGAAAAAGACAAAGCGGATTTGCCGGCGCAGGATTCTACAATGGCATTGCCACTTATATCTGCGACAGCAGTGCGAACCTGCTGTATAACGATAATGCGACACAAAATAATCGTGTGATGCATCTGAGTATAGACCAAAAGGGTGCAATTTTGCAGAAAGTATTGTTCAACAGCGATGAAGTTTTTACGGGATTCATCCCCCAGGAAGGCCGGCAAATCGGCTACAACCGTTTTGTGGTGCCGCTGAATATGGATAAACAGATGATGCTGCTGAAAGTGACCAAAGAATAGTGCTGCGGTATTTTAAACATATTGGACCATCGGCGGTTTTTGCCGTTTTTATCGGGGCGCTTGTTTTGCGCATGCCTGCGCTGCTGTATGCAACCGCCCACCCCGAGCCGGTAAGTGATGTGGTTTTCGAACATTTTTTTAATACCGTGCGGCAGTGGCCCTGGCTTTCGCTGCTGCTGGGATTTGTGGTGGTTTTTAGCCAGGCCATGATCTTTAACCGGCTATGCAATGAGCATGATGTGCTATACACCCCGACCTTCATGCCTGCCTGGTTTTTTATATTGGCCAACAGCATTTTTCCGGAAAACCTGCATATCAACCCACTCATGGTGTCAAACTACTTTGTCATCGGGGCTTTCGCATTTCTCTTCCGCATGCATCAAAGCGACCAAAGTGCCAAACTGTTGTTTTATGCGGCTGCATTGCTCAGCCTGGGATCGCTGTTTGTGACGGAATACCTGGGAGCACCGTTATTGCTGCTGTTGGCCACGGTCATATTCAAAAACGTGGGTTTGCGGGATTTGCTGGCCATTATCACCGGCACATTGATTCCCATGGGTATCATCTGGTCGTATCATTTTCTGAATGATCAGCATTTTGATTTTCCCATTCCGCGGTACACGCTGAATATCAGGTTGGATAAGTCAGTGCTGCGCTATGTTGCGCTCACCTTTTTCTTTTTACTGGCCTTTTCAGGATTGCTTAAATCGGGATTGCACTATTTTAAAAACAACATCAAAACCCGGCGTATCAATCTGATATCTATTGCCTTTTTTGTATTTGCCGTTTTTATTTCCCTGCTTAAATACGACCATCTGCGGTTATATATAACCATTGCCAATAGCGGACTGGCGCTCTTTGCAGGCTATTTTCTGATGGGTGAGAAAGGCGAGCGGCTTAAAGGATTTTTGCATACCGTACTGCTGATTATGCTGGTTTTATCCTTGTATGGTGAAGCTCTGAAAGACTGGTTATTTTAAGGCTATTTTGCCTGCCCGTTGATGCCGATGCTGAGCGAGATAATATTGCTATAGAGGCCGGTTCCGGATGCTCCGAAGCCCGCAAGCGCGTAATCCAGTCTCAACCGGTCAATTTCTACGCCAATTCCTGTGCTGGGTTGCATGGTAAGACCAAAGTTGCCATTGTTGCGGGTTTCGCGCTGAAACTGGGAAACACCGGCGCGAACCATCAAACGGAATTTTTTGGCATCTTCCCTGATTCCGGCTTCAATACCCAGGCGCGGATCTGCACTGATGAGACCGGTTTTTAGCAGCGTGTTCCTTTCACCATCCGTGGTAATTTCAAGGTTGGCTTCGCCCAGCAATTCAAATTTATTGCGGGTAAAACGGTAATAGCCACCCGCATTGAATCTGGGCAGTGCCAGTTCCAGGCTGTTTTTGGGAATGGTATTTCCCGTGAGGTATAAAATGTCTTTCTGATTGTTGGTAAAAGTGAAGTTCCAGCTGTTAAACGTGGTGGTGATATCCCTGGCATTCACACCAAAACCCCATTTGCCTTTGTAGTCGCGGATTTTAAACCCTGCATCAATCCCAAATCCCCATGCCGTGGCAAATTCACCTACCTTGCGGTGAACGAGTTTCACATTTCCTCCCCAACTTACCAGCACATCGGTTTTGCGCACCGGTCTTGTCTGCTGGGCATAGGTTCCCATGAATGCATAATCGGAGGCCGAAAAAGTGGTTACACGGTCGTAGTTGATTTCTCCGTTTCTTATCAAATCAAGGGTGTTGAGAATGCCATCCACGCCAAAACGCAGCACCGAAAACCCAAAAACCTTGTTTTTTGAAGACTTGATTCCGAGGGTCAGGTAGTCAAAATTGGCAATGTTCTGGAAGTAGAAATTATGCATAAAGCCTACCTGAATTTTGTCGGTTTGCTCGGCCAGTCCTGCCGGATTCCAATAGGTGCTGTAAACGTCTGAAGTGCCGGCAGCCCCGGTTTTGCCCATGCCAAACTGCCTGGCACCGGCCCCCACATACATAAATTCATTCACATATTTGCGGCTGCTTTGCGCCGAAAGCGTCAGTGAAAAAACACAGAGGAGCAATAAACCGATGTATCTCATTTCATTTCCTCCATCAGGCGGGGCATGTTCACAAAAATAAGACTTTCTGTTTCATCCAGCACTGACTGTACCCCAAGGTTCTGCTGCTCGGTCCACTCGGGGCTTACACGGGCATACATGTATATGCGGCTTAGGGAGAAGGCAAATGCCGGATTGTGCACATACTGCATCAGGTACCGCAGTTCGCAGAAACGCTGCAGGCGTTTTTTAAATTCTTCCGTAGTGTCAATGTCCAGCGACAGTAGATACGCATCGATAATCTCCGCTTGGGTTTGCTCCAGTTCTGCATAAAACCGTGCAATCAGATCAGGTTCCTGCTTTATCAAAATCCGGTCTATCATCAGTTCGGCAATCAGGTGGGCAGCAAACCAGGCACGGGGAATGCCGTATTCCTGAAAAATCGGCTTGATAAGGGTTCCGATTTCGGGGGTAATGTCTTTGAAAAAAGCCGATTGGTGGAAGCGTTTATCGCGGGCAACATGTTTCATGGTTCCACGGTGCAGTGCCTCCGTTTCGGGATGTGGGTGGCCGGTGAACCTTTCCGGTTGCAGGCGCTTGCCGGGAAGAAAATTCCGCACAAAATCGGGGGTGAGCAGGCCCAGGTTGTGGTGGATTTCTCCGGGCCGGTGATCAAAATAGTAATGTGCGAAATAGTTCAAATTGCCACAAAGTTAATCCCGGCGTGCTAAAAACCTTTCTGCTGCTGTTGGTGTTTACATTACAGTGAATTATGCCATGCGTTTTCTCCTGATATTATCCTCTGTTGCGGCTATTTTCGCCTGCGGATGCGGATCGGGCAAAAATTCCGGGCAATTCCCCAATACAGCCATGCAAAACGAAACCAATGACAGTTTATTGCCGGTTCCGGCTACTGAAGAAGAATGGAAGCAGCGCTTAACACCCGAAGAATACAGGGTTTTACGCCAAAAAGGAACGGAAAGGCCCTTCAGCAGTCCGTTTGAACAGGTATGGGACAGCGGTATTTATGTGTGCAAAGGTTGCGGTAACGAACTGTTTCGCAGCGAAACCAAGTTTGATGCCGGCTGTGGCTGGCCCAGTTTCTATGAAACCATCGATAAAAGCAAGGTGAAAGAGATTGTCGATTACAGCCATAATATGATACGCACCGAAGTGGTTTGTGCACGCTGTGGCGGTCATTTGGGCCATGTTTTCAATGATGGCTACGGCCAGCCTACCGGTTTGCGCTATTGTATAAATGGCGTAAGTTTGGGTTTCCGTAAAAAATAGACGCCTTTTTAATTCGGAATTTTCAATAAAATTCCCTATTTTCACGTTAATACAGCAGTCTTCTGAATCTTTTGTCGAAATCCGAAAATATCCATGTTGGCCTGCGCATTGCGTTTGTGTTTGCAATCCTGTTTTGTTGTCAGGGGTGGCTTTACGCGCAGTGTAAAAAAACCACCCAGACGCTGGATGGCGGTACTGCCACAGGGGTTGTGTGCAAGCAAAAAATCAAGGCATCCTATGGTGGCTGGATGATACAGGAATACCGCAAAGGCAACTGGATCTTTACCAATGAGGACGGAAAATTATTTAAAACTGGCAATTATCTTGCTGAAGATGGTGCTGCCTACCGCGACGGGGATTGGACCTGGTATGATGAAGACGGAAAACGCTTTGTGGTGGTTACATATAACCGCAACAAGAAAGTGAGAATCACCCCGCTGGGAACGGGTTATGCCGCGTTTGGCAATGATTCCATGGTGGTAAATGCTGTTGACAGTGCTACTGCACATCTGTTTTTTACCGATGGAAAAGAGCACATCTATTTCCGAAATATCAAGCCGGGTTTTGCCATTGAACTGAATAAAAATAACCATAAAAACAGGGCACAGGATTCATCGGTCTTAAAACCCATTCCCGGGATTATTGGTATCAATACAGATGCGGTTCGGGGGCAGCCAAATGTGATAACCAACAGGGAAGATGTGATATGGAAAGATGCTCTTTTGCTAAACATGTTTCCGGCTTTAAGGGTATTATCTGGCCAAACCGGAGAGGCTGTGAGCGAAGAGCAAAACCTGATTGTAAATCCCGGATTTAATACCATCAAAAAGGAGAACGGCGTGGGCAAATTGTATTTTCATGATGCCTTAATGAAAGGCTGGGGCGTGGCCAATGAATCTCCTGATTATTACCGCGAGTTTGGCCTGCAGTTTATGGGTTTTCGTGCCGCCGGTGCCAATTATGAAGTGATACGCGGCACGCTAAAAAAGCCGCTTGAACAGGGCAAAACCTACTGTTTTCGGTGTGAACTGAGGTTAAAACCGGGAAATAACTATGCCATCAACAGCCTGGGTGCGGTTTTTTCAGCATCGCAGTTGAGCGCTGTTCCCGCCCGGGATATGCTGGCCGGCGTACCTAGCAGGGTTTGTTCCTCAAAACAGGTGCCGATGGCGCTTCGGGATTCATGGATGACGGTATCCGGATCGTTTGTGGCTGCGGGTGGCGAGCAGTATGTTTATCTCGGGCAATTCAGCTATAAGGCTGACACCAAATTCTGGCCCCTGGATTCGCTTTTCAGCGGCTCCACAACCGGCGAAATTTACTATTACATTCAAAATCCCATGCTGATGGAAAAAGCTGCCGGCACTAATTGTCCCTGCAATACCGACGATTGTGTGCCGGATTCTGCTTTTACGGAATCAACAGAAACAGCGGAAACTTTTGTTTTGCGCGATGTGCAGTTTGCTACCGGCAGCGCACGGTTACTGTCCGAATCCTACTCCGTGCTGGACAGCCTTGCGGAGCAACTGGTGGAGAATGCCGCGTGGAAACTTGAAATTACCGGACACACGGACAACCAGGGCCAACCCGAAGAAAACCTGAAACTATCGGTGAAACGCAGCAAAGCTGTATTTGATTACCTGACAAACAAAGGGGTGGCTGCAACGCGCATGAAATACAGCGGAAAGGGCGATTCAGAGCCTTTTGAGGACAATGAAACCGAGGAAGGGCGGGCTTTGAACCGCAGGGTAGAATTTGTGATCAGGCGGTGAGCCCGATTATCCGTTGTTTTCTATCACACCATCGCGCACACGCACCATACGCTTGGCGTATCGGGCAATATCTTCTTCGTGTGTAACCAGGATAATGGTATTGCCTTTGGCATGAATTTCATTAAATAAAGCCATGATTTCCTTGCTGGTATTGGTATCCAGGTTTCCTGTAGGTTCATCGGCAAGCAGAATGCTGGGATTGTTGATGAGGGATCTGGCCACGGCCACGCGCTGTCTTTGACCGCCGCTCAGCTCGTTGGGCTTGTGGCTCATGCGGTCGCCCAGGCCTACATCGTTTAATGCTGCTTTGGCGCGCTCGGTGCGTTCTTTTTTGCTCACGCCGGCGTACACCAGCGGAAGGGCAACATTGTCAATTGCGGTAAGCCTGCTAAGCAGATTGAATGTTTGAAACACGAATCCGATTTCCATATTTCGGATATGGCTCAGTTCGCTGTCGGTCATGCTGCTTACCTCTTTACCATTTAGGATGTAGGTTCCGGCAGTGGGGGTATCCAGACAGCCAATAATATTCATCAGTGTGCTTTTCCCTGAACCACTGGGGCCCATCAGGGCTAAATACTCGCCGCGTTGTATCTGCAGGTTAATGTCGCGAAGCGCATACACCACCTGTTCGCCCAGTTCATAGCGTTTTTGAATACCACTGAGGGATATGAGGGCGTTTTCGGGCATCAGTCGGTTTGGCCGATTACTTTGGGCACACGGAAGAAATCGCTGTCTTTCTTGGGTGCGTTTTTCAATGCTTCCTCGTGGGTGATTTCCTGTTCCACTTTGTCTTCACGCAGGTTGTTTACCCGGTCGGTCATGTAGATCAGGGGTTCCACACCATCGGTGTTCACTTCATTCAACTTTTCACACATATCCAGGATGTTCTCCAGATCACGGCGCATCTTTTCAGCGGCTTCGCCTTCAAACCTCAGGCGGGATAGGGCAGCCAGTTCCTGTACTTTTTCGGGCGTAATTTTCATGCGTAAACCTTTCTTTTTTTCAGGTTGGTATCCATCACTTCAAAAACGGATTGTTCCAGTTTGCCTGCATCTTCTGCACTCATGCCCCGGGTGTCTATGGCTTCGTGTATGCACATGCGCATGATTCCGGGAAAGGCAATCCAAGAATAAATATCCATTCTTTTGTGATTGTCAGGCAAAGTTACGGGAATTATAACGGCTTCCTGCTCAATGGCAAGGCGGAAGGCACCGGGTTTGAATTTGTGCAGTTTCGGGGTATCGGGTGGTATTTTTCCTTCGGGGAAAATAATCATGTGAGCACCGCTGCGCATTTTTTCTGCGGCCAGATGAAAGGCAGTGTGGGCACTTCGAAGGCTTTCTCTTTGTACCGGAACATCAACAGAATCAAACCATTTGCGGAATAACGGCACCTTACTGAGTTCCATTTTTGCCATAAAAAAATTAAAGCCGGGCAGATAGGTTCCGCAGGTTAGAATATCGAGGTAACTGCAGTGGTTTGCGCAGTAGATAATCCGGCGGTTTTTGGGTATTTGTCCTTCCCGGGAAATGACAGGAATCAGTCCGGCAGGCACACAGGTAAGCACTCCCCACAAACGTCGCAGGCCATGTGCCAGGGGATAGGTTTTTCGGAACGATAGGAATACATAAAACAGAGGCCACATCGCCAAAAAGAAGGAGGCGAACCACAATCCGGCCCAGCCAAGCCATATTTTACCTGCAAGTTTTTTCATGAATTTCGCCCACCGCGTACAAATACGAGCAATGCAATTACTACACCCGTGCTCAAACACATCTGAATCTGCGAAACGCTAATGGAAATAGGGTCAAGCTGCTTGCTGATATAGGCTTTAGCCTCTTCAATTTTTGCGGCCTGTTCTTCCGGTTTATATTCTTTCTCAATGCGGGCGGTCTGGTGCTTCATGGCCACAGCCACATACGCCTTAATTTTCCCGGGTTCATTTTTCAACACGTGCTGCAGTCCTGCAATGGTACACATGGCAACAAGCAGGGAAGTGAGCAAACTGCCAAACAGCGCTTTGCCCAGGTTCACTGGATTTTCAGAATCGCGTTTCAGGTGTTTCAGGAATTGCCATACAGCCAGGCCGGTAAATACCACATTGCCCAGCAGAGGGAGTACTGCACCAAACGATGTGGTAAGGTATAAATTCCGGTACCAGTAAGTCAGGTGCATGGCAGTGGCTGCTGACCCGTAAGCAAGGCCATAAATGGCAATTTTCTTCAACATGACTGCAAAGATGCACAAAATAGACCGACAGGGCGCCTTTCGGCACCCAATCATTCTACAAAGGCAGTGAATTATTCGCTGTCTCTCGGCTCTTCCGAATCCCTGGTCAGGTATTCGTCAAAATCATACTCAGGCAGCAGGTTGGTCTTCACGTGGCCTATGGTCTCATGGAGCGCATCCCTGAATTTATGAAAATCCTCTTTGTACAAATGAATTTTCGTTTTGATGAAGTTTCCGTCATCAAATTTACTGCGCTTGCTCTCCGTGATGGTGATGTAATAGTCGTTGTTGCGGGTAGCTTTTACATCAAAAAAATAGGTTCGCTTGCCTGCTCTGATTCGTTTTGAAAAAATTTCTTCTTGTTCGTTGCGGTAGTCTTCTCCCATATATTGTTTATCTCCTTGTTTTCAAGTACTTAGGACAAATGTATGAGAATGGTATGAAGATTTCAAAATTATTTTTCCCGTTGAAAATAATTGTTTTGAAACTTCACATATTTAACATAAGTAATTCGTATTGCTTTGCAGCTTATAGAGTTCCGAGAAGCTGCCACCGGCACGAACGAGTTCGGAAAACGTGCCTTCTTCCACAATCTTTCCTTCATCGAGCAGTAAGATATGATCTGCAGCCTGCAGCGAAGCAAGCCTATGGCTTATGATGATGGCGGTTTTTCCCTGCAGTTTTTGGGTAAGAGAGGTAATAATTTCTTTTTCTGTGTCCGCATCTACGGCACTGAGGCAATCATCAAAAATGTAAACATCTGCATCTTTAATCAGGGCACGCGCAATGGAAACCCGCTGTTTTTGTCCTCCGGAAAGCAATACACCCCGCTCTCCCAGCAATGTTTTCAATCCCAACGGAAACTGTGCAATATCACGAGCCAGACCTGCCTGTGCAGCCGCTTCGGCAATTTTCTCGTCCGTTTCAGCTCCTTCAGCCAGGCCAAAGGCAATGTTCTCAGCGAGTGTGTCGCTAAATAAAAACACATCCTGTGGTACGTAGGCTATGTGGTTGTTAAAATCTTTGCGCGAAAACGCACCCGGGGTCTTTTCGTCAAATAAAACTTCACCGCTATTCGGGCTGATTTGCGCTGTTAATACCTGCGCAAGCGTACTTTTTCCGCAGCCGGTTTTTCCGGTAATGCCAAGAATACTGCCTTTGGGAATGGTAAGGTTTATTTTTGACAATGCCGGTTTTGCGGCCCCCGGATAGGTGAATTCCGTGTTACGGAGTGTAATTTCTTTGTTGAATTGAAAAGGCAAAACAGCAGCTCCATCCTTTTCGCCTTCGTGTTCGAGAAACTCATTGATGCGTTTTTGGCTGGCGGCTGCCTTTTGCACTAGCGCGGTGGTCCATCCCAGGCTGGCAACCGGCCAAATCAGCATATTCAGATACAAAATAAACTCGGCAATGTTGCCGGCGCTGAATGTTCCTGCCTCAACAGCCCTGCCTCCGAGGTACAATACCATCAGGGTACTGATGCCCACCAGCAAAATCATCAAAGGAAAGAACAGGCTGTTTACCACGGCCAGTCGCATATTCAGCCTGCGGTATTCTTCCGTTTTGGCAGAAAAATCATCAAAAAACGCACTTTCTGCGCCAAAGGATTTAATAACCCTTATGCCTGCAAACGTCTCCTGGGATGCAGTGGTAAGCACGCTCAGCTGGTTCTGAATATCGGTATTGCGGCGGTTAATAATTTTGCTTACGTGGTAAATGCTGTAGCTCAGCAATGGCAGCGGAATCAACACCCAGACTGTCAGTTGCGTGTTCACCATGAGCATTTGCGCGATTACCGTAATGAAGGTAAAAATAATGTTGGCAAAATACATCACAGCCGGACCCACGTACATGCGCACGTTGCTCACGTCTTCGCCAATGCGGGCCATCATGTCGCCGGTGAAGTGTGCGCGGTAAAATGATAGTCCCAGCTGCTGATAGTGGTTGTAAATGTCGTTTTTCAGGTCGTATTCCACTTTTCTGCTCACCACCACAATGCTTTGGCGCATCAGGTACATAAACAGCCCTTTTAGTGCGGCTGCCAGCAGCAGTAAAACAACAAATCCGGCTGCTGCCCCGTAAACGGCACCCATGAGGGCTTCACCACCCAGACCTGCTGCGGTCTGACGGTGCAAGACGGCTTCATTTAACCCTTCGCGGACAAAAACAGCCACATAAACCCCCACTACATTGCTCAGCACAATGCAGCAAACGCCAAACAGCATTTTGCCTGCATACCGCCTGAAATAAACATTTAGTGCGAGCAATTCCTTCATGACCTGACTGCAAAGGTAACCGAATGCATGCGCAATGACGGAAAAACAGGGATGAAACGGCCGGACGCAGGATTGCCCTGACCAGACAATAAGCCGCCGGATTAATTTTTAATCCATTTTTCAGTAGCCAGCAGCTGCCCGTTGTGGCTGATCAGCACCATGTAGCAGCCTTGTGACAGGCCGGCGGTATTGATTTTTACAGATGTACTGCCTTCTGCAATGACCTGTTCTTTTACGGTCCTTCCGGTAAGATCCGTGATATTTACCTTCCAGCCCTGATCCGCTGCAGTGGCAATGCTTACCTGAACTTCGGCATTGCCCGGATTGGGTTGAATGCTGATTCCCCTTAAATGGGCCGAGACAACGCGGCTGGTATTGAGGTGGTTCACATTCACAAAGGCACCTGCACCCAAATTATACCAGGTTCCTGAAGCGGTGGTTTCCAGGCGGATGGCACGCACGGTGTAGGTGTTTTTGCCGTTGGTAAAGTTGGAGCTGTCGTTGTAGAAAGTATCTTTAATAATGAAGTTTTTGTTTACCCGGAAATAGGTATTGGCTGCTGTATCGTAGCGGTAAACTGCGTAACCGTCGTGGTTCCCTGCGGCCTTGCTCCAGTTGATTTTAACCAGATTATTCTGGCTAACGGCAGCAACATTCTTCACGGGCGACAGGTGTCTCATTTTTAGGGTAGGATCGCCCAGGAGGGCAATATGCACCTTGTTGTCGCTCATATTGAACCCCCCATTCCAGTAATCATCCACGTTGTTCATGGTCAGTTTAGCCCCATAGCCAATGTGTTTACCCAAAGCCATGTGGTGAACATACCATTTTGGAATGCCACCCCACGCACTCACCAGGGCGCTGTTGCACAGCGGCGCTCTGAGTATGTTGTTTTGCTGATCCCAGTCGCCGAAGTAGGAACCCGCCAGCATGGTAAAGATGTTTTGCATGGAATCGGCTACGAAACTGGATGTGGTTCCAATGCCACCACAGGAATTATTGGAACCACCGCCACAGCCATAGCTCCACAGATAGGCACTGTTTTTCTGGGTGGTAATGTAATCGCGGTTTTCAAAGATGCTATCAACCGGAAACATGCAGGAGAAGTTCTGAAAACCGGTACTGGACAGGTTCAGAGAGCCAAAATTATCGTCAATCAGGGCTCTTTCCACGGTGGTAAGCCGGTTGGTACGCCACAGCATGTTTCGGCGCAGGTATTTACGCACCAGCAGGGTATCATTGTTGCTGAATGCAGGCATGTTAAACAAATCAATTCGCCCCACTTCCAGTTCGACTGTTCCCGGGAATTTGGTGGGATCAAATTTGCCATCGCCGGGTTTGTTGTGGTTGCGGGTTTGCGATCCCGCAGTATTGTTGACGGCAGCATCATTCCACACGCCATCCATATCGCCGTAATACCCGTCTGCCGGCCAGGCGCCTGCATGATCGGGGTGTCCGTCGGGTGGATACACCTGTCCGGCCGCAGCGAGGTAATTGCCACTGTAGGGCACTGGTACTCTGCCGATAATCAGCAAGGAGTTAACCTTAGCGTTGCGGCGGTTGTATTCGGCAATGATGCGGTTGCGCACGGTTTGCGGACTTTCGCTTCTGCCGGCGGCCAGGCTTGAAACCTGCCATCCTTCTTCTTTCAGTTGTTTCTGCAAGGCATTCATCTCAAGCGCTAAAGTTTGGAGGTATGCACTATCCATCAATAAAATAATACCGCCCAATGCCGGTGTTTCAGGAACCATGTTGCCTGCCCAGATATATCCGAGAGCAGAAGTGTTTCCACCGCTGACCTTGGCAATTAAATATTCGTAGGATTCACCCTTTTTAACCGTATTGTCAGTCCAGGTGCTGGCGGTGCCAAGCAGGCTGGTGACCGTATTCCCCCAGTCCGGATTACCCAATGCTCTTCTGTAAATATCGAAGGTGCCGGACCAGCTTTCGGCCGGCCATTTCAGGGAAATGGTTCCGTTTGCATTGGCGGTTGCGTTAATCCGCACCACCTGCGCTTTGCCTGTCTGCGACTGCAGTTTGGTGGTAAATAAACTTAAAATAACAATCAGGGGTAATATTTTTTTCATGCTCGGCTATGAAGAACAAATAAAAACAATATTTTCTGCAAAAAAAACAGCTTGGCTCAGCTTCTTGTTGTTATACTGCAAGTAAATAGGGTTTGAAAAAGTCTGCTACTTTGATTTCGGAATACAAGGGTTGGTTTGAAAAGAAAGGCTGGCGCTGTTTTCCATTTCAGCAACAGTGTGCTGATGCTTACTGGGCTGGGGAAAGCGGACTTTTAAATGCCCCGACGGGCAGCGGGAAAACCTATGCTTTGTCCATCCCGGCCATGCTGGAGCATAAACTCAAATCCAAAGAAAAGAAAGGCCTATACCTGCTTTGGATAACACCACTGAAGGCATTGAGTGCAGATATCCGCAATGCCATTCAAACCGCGGCCGATGGACTCAACACGGGATGGCAGGTGGGCCTGCGCAACGGCGATATCGATAATGCCGAAAGGGCAAAACAAAAAAGGAATATGCCGCAATGCCTGGTAATCACGCCGGAAAGCCTGCATGTATTGCTCGCATCCAAAGGATATACAGACATTTTTAGCCGGCTGGGAGCCGTAGTAGTGGATGAATGGCACGAACTGCTGGGAAGCAAGCGCGGGGTGCAGGTAGAACTGGCACTCAGCAGACTTCGCGCCATACGGCCCGAACTCAAGGTTTGGGGCATCAGCGCCACCATCGGCAATATGGAAGAGGCCGCCCGGGTATTGTTGCCCGAACCGGCAAAGCCTGTTTTTATCCAAAGCCAAACACCCAAAAGGCCCGAGGTGCATACGGTTTTTCCGGATACGATTGAAACCCTGCCCTGGGCGGGCCACCTGGGCATTTCCATGCTGGATAAAGTGATTCCTGTAATCGAAAACAGCAACACCTGTCTGATTTTTACCAATACACGAAGCCAAAGCGAAATCTGGTATCAGCGGCTATTGGAGGCACAGCCTTCGCTGGCCGGCAGAATGGCCATACACCACGGAAGCCTTACCCGCGAGGTGCGCGACTGGGTGGAGGAAAACCTCCACAGCGGCTTGCTGAAAGCCGTGGTCTGCACAAGCAGCCTGGATCTGGGAGTGGATTTCAGGCCGGTGGATACCGTGATTCAGATTGGCAGTCCCAAAGGTGTTGCCCGATTTGTGCAGCGCGCCGGGCGCAGCGGCCATCGGCCGGGTGAAACCAGCCATATCTGGTTTGTCCCAACCCACAGCCTGGAATTGCTTGAAGCGGCTGCGCTCAAAACCGCTGTGGCGGAAGACAGCGTAGAATCCCGCATCCCGGTGGTGAGGGCCATGGATGTGCTGATTCAGTATCTCATGACGCTTGCGGTTTCTGAAGGGGTTTATCCGGAAATGATTTACAAGGAGATTACGCAAACCCATGCCTTCGAATCCATCACACGCGAAGAATGGCAATGGATGCTGTCTTTCCTTACCACCGGCGGTTCCGGGTTGCAGCAATACGACGATTTTCACAAGGTAATCGTGGATGAAAACGGTTGCTACAAAGTCATCAGCCGCCGCATTGCCATGCAGCACCGATTGTCCATTGGCACAATTGCCGGCGATACAAGCGTATCGGTAAAAATAATGGGTGGCGCCAGACTGGGAACC
>CANHQZ010000045.1 GCA_947463125.1 Flavobacteriales bacterium
CAGCTGATTGTGACTTCACAGCCGGGCGGATGTACGGACACGTTCAGGAAGAATGTGTTTGTGGGTCCTGATATTATTGTGTGGATCCCGGATGTATTCACCCCCGATGGCGCCGGCCCGGGCAAGAACAACACGTTCAACGTGACGGCCAGCAACTTCAAGGGTATCAATGTTACCATTTATAACCGCTGGGGTGAAAAGATGTATGAAACGAATGATATCAACAAAGGCTGGGATGGAACTGCCAACGGACAGGAATGTCAGTCCGGCGTGTATGTTTATCATGTAGAGGTAACCTCATTTGAAGATAAGGTATACAAATTTGATGGCACTATAACATTGTTAAGATAATAGCTTTATAAACCCATAAAAAAGGCTGCCCCCGGGCAGCCTTTTTATTTTATAGCCTTTTGTTACTTATTTCAATGTTAAAGCTTTAGCTTCCTGAAGCAGGTTTGCCGGATTAACAGGAACCACACCTGTGTGTTCGCAAACCAAACCACCTGCAAGATTGCTGAGCTCAGCCAGTAGTCTAAGCGGTGTTTTCATGGCAAGACACATGGCTGCTACGCTTATGACAGTATCACCGGCACCGCTTACATCAGCAATATTGCGGATATGGGCGGGAAGGCGGTGACTTTCATGTTTACTGTGTATATACACACCGTGTTCACTCAGGGTAAGAAGTGAAATTTCATTTTCAAGCCTTTCCTCAAGTTTGGAAACCGCGGCAATCAATGATTCAGTATCTGCCGGATTTATGTCAATACCCATTCCTTCCCTGATTTCTTTCAGGTTGGGCTTGAACAGGGTACAGCCTTTGTAGGCTTCGAAATTCTGCTTTTTAGGATCCACCACCACGGGTACACCTGCTTTTCTGGCTTTATCGATAAGTTTTGGAATATTCAACCCATGCAGCACGCCTTTGTTGTAATCCTCCATAATAACCACATCTGCCTGCTCCAGTTCACGGGTATAATGTTCCTCAAGATAATAGGTATCCAGCGCATCCAGATCAGAGGTAATTTCATGGTCTATCCTGACAATTTGTTTGTTATTGCCAATGATGCGTGTTTTGGTGGTTGTTTTTCGTTTTTGGCTATATACAATAGCCCTGTCTGTCAGCCCTGCCTTCCTGATGAGTTCTCGCAGGTCATCCGCTTCCGCATCTTTACCAATAACGGAGCACAATATGGGTATTCCGCCCATAGCATGAACATTCAGTGCAACGTTTCCCGCGCCGCCCAGTCTGGCATCAAAATTATCTGCATCTACAACAGGGACGGGGGCTTCAGGTGACATGCGGTTAACACGGCCAAAAATATATTTATCGACCATTACATCGCCAACAATAAGTACTTTCAATCCCTGAAATCCCGAAAATAGCTGATCAAGTTCCTGACTCATCTTGGTTGCAAAGTTACGAGGGTTTGCATCAATTCAACTTTGAAAAGGCGTCTTTAAGTCGGGCAACCGCTTTTTCAATGGTTGTGATATCTGTTGCGTATGAAATTCTTATACATTCTGGCATACCGAAGGCAGTGCCGCTCACACAGGCCACTCCGGCCTCGTTTAGCAGGTAAAAGCACAGTTTTTCCGCTGTATCAATTTTTTCAGTTCCGGCCGTTTTGCCCAGGTAGTAAGAAACATCCGGAAATACGTAGAAAGCGCCATCGGGAATATCAAACTGAAGGCCGGGAATGGTTTTCAACAGGTCAAGAATTTTGTTTCTACGCCCCAGAAAGGCTTTTCTCATTGCTTCTACAGGTTCCTGATCTCCCTCCAGTGCTGCAATACCGGCCATTTGGGATATGCTGTTTGCGCCGCTGGTGAACAATCCCTGCATTTTTTCACAGGCCGATACCAGCCAGGAAGGCCCTGCAAGATAGCCAATTCGCCATCCCGTCATGGCATAACCTTTGGCAAGTCCGTTAACTACGGCAGTTCTGTCTTTCATTCCGGGGAAGGTGGCAATGCTTACATGGGGTCCGCGGTAGTTAATCTTTTCATAAATTTCATCGCTGATAACAAATACATGAGGATGCTTTTGCAGTACCTCTGCTATGGCTTTCAGCTCATCATGGCTGAAAACAGCACCGCTTGGGTTACAGGGAGATGAAAACATGAGTAATTTGGTTTTTGGGGTAATTGCCCTGTCAAGCTGCTCAGCGGTGAATTTAAACTGCTGTTCAACACCTGCCCGAATGAATACGCTGCTTCCCCCCGCGTAGCTTACCATGCTTGGATAACTTACCCAGAAAGGGGCGGGGATGATTACCTCATCACCTGGATTTACAATGCTCAATACAGCATTGATAATGCTGTGCTTGGCACCATTGCTCACGATAATGTCTCCCGGTTTATACTCCAGCCCGTTTTCATTTTTTAACTTTCTGCAAATCGCTTCTCTGAAAGGAAGCATTCCGATCACCGGCGGATAATGCGTATATCCAGCCTGCATGGCTTCTGTGGCGGCCTGGCAAATATGGTCGGGTGTATTAAAATCCGGCTCACCGATACTTAAGCTGATAATATCTTTGCCTTGTTCCCTCAGTTCTCTTGCACGCTTGGTCATGGCAAGTGTTTCCGATTCAATAATCTCTGAAATTCTGTTGCTTGCGCTAAACATAAGTTTTAATAACGCAATATTACCTAAACACAGGCAAATTATCTTCTATTGTTGACAGTTTAAGCAAAGGATATACAGTTAATCCTATTTTTGCAATCGCTATGAAAATCATGTTTGTTGCCAACCGCGTGCCCTATCCGCCTTACAGGGGTGACAAACTTAAAATATGGAACCTTGCAAAAAGGCTTTCAAAAAACCATGAACTTCATTTGTATACCATTGCTCAGGATCAGGAGGAGCTGGCTTATGCCGAAGCGTTGAAATCTGTTTTTTCTGAGGTTCATATTGTGTTTTTACCCAAATGGAAAAGTGTGTTTAAAACGGCTTTTTCGGTTTTTGGAAATGTGCCATTGCAAGTAGCGTATTTCCAGTCAAAAGCATTTTTGAATCTGCTTAAGTCTGCATTGGAAAAACACAGCTTCGATGCCGTTCATATTCAGCATATTCGCATGGGCTGGTATTTCAGAGATCTGCCTAAGCACAATGTTATTCTGGATTTGCCTGATGCATTCAGTTTATACTGGCAACGCAGAAAAGAACAGGCTAAATGGCCTTGGTCGAGGCTTTTTGCATCAACTGAGCAAAAGCGATTATACAACATGGAGCGAAGTTTTCTCAAATTGTTTCCACTTACACTGGTATGCAGCAATGAGGACTGTGCTTATTTATCCGGGCATGCCGGTGCAAATATTCGTGTTTTGCCCAATGGTGTTGATACCGAAGTATTCCATCCAAGAAAAGAGATAAAGCCCGAGCCATTTCGGTTGCTGTTTACCGGTAATATGGACTATGCTCCCAATGTGGATGCAGTTACCTATTTCTGTAATGATATATTGCCTCATATCCGCCAAAAACATCCCGAAGTGGTGTTTGTAATTGCCGGGCAAAGGCCGGTAAAGAAGGTATTGAATCTGGCTTCAGCTTCAGTGATTGTAACCGGTTTTGTAAAAGATATTGCCGAAGAATATGCAAAGGCTGCAGTGGTTGTGGCGCCCTTGCGTTTTGGAGCCGGAACACAGAATAAAGTACTGGAGGCACTGGCGATGGGAGTTCCGGTAGTTTGCACACATGTAGGCTTCAAGGGTTTGGGAATTGAAAGTGGCGAAGGGGCGCACATGGCGGTTAATACCGAAGATTTTATTCTTCAGGTCAATCGCCTGCTGGAAAGTGAAGCGCACCGGGCAGATCTGGCAGGTAAAGGAATGGAGAAAATTGTGTCTACCTTCGGGTGGGATGCTGTTGCAGTTAGATTGATACGTTATTTTGAATCTGTTAAAACCCAATCTCAATGAAAAGAAATGTCTGCCTTTTTGCGGTTTTTACCCTTGTTTGTCTCATAAAAGCACAAAGCCAGCCTCAGCTTGTTTTTCCTGATTTTCACAACGGAGCTGTCACAGGCATAGATTTCAGTAAAAATAATAAATGGATTCTCACCGGTGGTGCCGATGGAAGGGCAATGCTTTTTGAGACAGAAAACCGAACATTGTTAAGGCAATTCAGAGGGCATTATGACGCAATTACAGGCGTGTCGTTCGCATTTATGGATACCCGGGTTATAACGACTTCATTTGATGGAAAACTAGTGGTGTGGGAAGCAAAATCCGGTATCCGGAAAAGAAGCTGGAACGCAGTAAGCGGTGCATTTGATCCTGATAAACAGTGGAGCCGTAATCCTTTATTTCCGGCCTTTTGCCTGGATAGTTCCAAGAGCAGGATGGTTTTTTACAAGCAGGCTTCAGAAACAAACGGACAATCGGGCGCTCCAGGTAAAAAAAATGTACTGTGCTACTATGATTTTAACAAAGATTCTGTTCTATGGTCAATGCCGGTCAATGGCTTTGATACGGAAGGGCGGCCATTTACATTAAACCATGGCGGAGATTGGTTGTTGTTTACCGATTACAAACGCAATGCCGGCACGGGCAAGCAGGAGCCTTTCATACGCCTTGTTTACACTACTGATACTGCCCTGCAGTACAAATGGTGGGGCAATGAAGCGATATTTGATGGCAATGAGGTAATTATTTGCAACGGACATAATCTTTTGCGATTTAATCCGGCATATGAAACCGCTGTGGTTAGAAACGTAAATGGCGGTTACGGATACCACAAACAATTCGCCGGCTCCGGTTATCTTATGATGCAATGCATGCAGCAAAAGGAGGCCGGTAACGTCGCCGCGCGCAGTTTCAATGTAAAATATCCTTTTCAGGCGGTGGCAGATTCGATACTTTATTACCTGACCGGCAGCCGAGAAATGAAACTGCCTTACTGGCGTGTAGCTGATTTAAAAAACCAGCAAACTTTCACCATTAAAATTCAAAACGACTCCGGACCGGCATGGCAGCCTGTTTACAGAATTAATGAGGCACTTACCGAGCGGGGGATAGTAGCATTTACAAAGGCAAACGAAAAATTTGCTTTCCTGGAACTGAATACCGGAAATACCATTGTGCTGAACTTTTTTCCGGGCAAATCATTTCCGAAGACAATGATTCCTTTCCCCAACAGCCATGCAAGGTGGCTTGTTTCTTTGGAACATGAACCTTCAAACAAACATGAATTTGCGCTGTATGAGCTAAAACTGGATTTTTCATCCGGTTCTTATTCGCTTTCCGAATATCTTACATCTCCCATATTAAATCAATCTTTATCGGTGGAAGACGATAATCAGGTTCTGCCTGATTTAATCCTTTTTCCGGATGGAAACCGTGTACTATCAGCCGATAAGAAAGGAGGTATCCGAATCTCTGACTACAGCAATGGTGTCTTTCGGGAAAAAGCCGCCGTTTTGCCTGAAATTAGCACCAAACTGGTACCTGCGGCTGTTAACGCCCATGGCTCGCTAATTCGTTGTATTGGCAGTTCGAATGTGATGTATACATTTTCGTCCAAAACCGGGCAGCCACAAGTGGCGAAAAAGACTGATGCATGGCGGTTTTTACCGGATCAGACCTTATTCAATAAGAGTATTGTCTGTTACACGGCCGACAGTTTGTGGAAGATCGAGTACAGTTCCGGCAAGGCACTTGTAACAAACCAAAAGACCAAAACATTTACATTGATTAATACGGGCGAAGCAGGTATGGCTGATTTTATTGTGGTTAATGACAGGATTTTGTTTGGAATGGCCACAGACGGCGGTCTAAGAGCCTATTCGCTGGAGTCTAAACAGTTGTTGTTTACGCAATTTCTTTTTAGAAACGGGGGGAATCTCCTGTTTACACCGGATGGACGGATGGATGCAAACGAGCAGGCATACAAAGTTATTTATGGCGTTCAAGGGTACAATGTATACAAAATAAGCGGATTACAGGACTTAAACAGCCTTGGCTATACAGGTGTATCCGGTTTGCGAAAACAGCTGTTGCGATAATTTGACTGCCTTTTTTTGGTAACCGGCAGCACAGGGGTTATTTTCGCAATTCCATGAACAAATTTTATCTTTCCTTAACGCTCATTGCATTCCATTTTGGAAGTATGCAGGCACAGGACAGCCTATCTGCAGATGTGCTAAATGCATTTCAGTTTCGCAGCATAGGGCCGGCTACTACCGGTGGACGTATCGTAGATATAGCCGTGAATCCCCATAATTACAGCGAATATTACCTGGCCGCTGCCTACGGTGGTATATGGAAGACACGCAACAACGGAACAACCTTTGACCCCATTTTTGATGGCTATGGAACCCAGAGTATTGGCTGCCTGACTTTGGATCCGCAAAATGCGAATACCCTATGGGTGGGAACCGGCGAGAACAACAACCAAAGAAGTGTTGGTTACGGAAACGGAATCTATAAAAGCCTCGATGGCGGTAAATCATTCACCAACATGGGTCTCAAAAACAGCGAACACATTGGGATGATTAAGGTACACCCCAACAACAGCAATGTGGTGTATGTTGCGACGTATGGACCGCTTTGGAAAGAAGGAGGAGAGCGGGGTTTGTACAAAACGGAAGATGGAGGTAAAACATGGAATCGCATTCATCATGTGAGTGACAATACCGGCTGCAATGAAATTCATATTGACCCATCAAATCCGGAAATCTTGTATGCCGCATTTCATCAGCGCAGAAGGCATGAATGGACCTATTTGGGTGGTGGTCCCGAAAGCGCACTTTACAAAAGCACCGACGGCGGTAAAACATGGAAAAAACTGTCAGGAGGTCTTCCCGGCGGCGATGTGGGAAGAATCACCCTGTGCATTGCTGCCAAAAATAGCAACCGCATCTATGCCATGGTGGAAGCCCAGGCGGGTAAATCGGGTGTTTATGTGAGTGACGATAAAGGCGAAAGCTGGGCAAAAACCAACGATTTCTCTACCGCAGGAAATTACTATCAGGAAATGATGGCAGATCCTTCTGATCCTAACCGCATTTTCATCATGGATACATGGTTGAAATGGAGCAAGGACGGAGGTAAAACCGTAACCAGTGTAGGTGAAAAATGGAAACACGTTGATAACCACGCCATCTGGATACAGCCCGATAATACTGCACACTGGATTGTGGGCTGCGATGGCGGACTCTACGAAACCTGGGACGACGGCCGAAGCTGGATTCATAAAGACCACCTGAATATTACCCAGTTCTATCGTGTTACCGTTGATAATTCTGAACCATTCTATTATGTATATGGCGGAACACAGGACAACGCCACACTGGGCGGTCCATCTGCAAATGCCAGCGCAAATGGTATTCCCAACAGTGATTGGTTTATTACCGTAGGTGGAGATGGCTTCAAAACGCAGGTAGATCCAACCGATCCCAATATCGTATACAGCCAGTGGCAATATGGAGGTCTTATCCGCTATGACCGCAGAACAGGCGAACAAATTGACATCAAACCTATCTCAGGATTGGGTGAAAACGGCCTTCGCTGGAACTGGGATGCTCCGCTGATCATCAGCGCGCACAATTCCTCACGTTTATATTTTGCAGCCAATAAGGTTTACAGAAGCAACGACCGCGGAAACAGCTGGGAAGCCATCAGTCCGGATCTAAGCCGTGGCATTGACCGCAACAAGCTGCCTGTGATGGGCAAGGTGTGGAGCATGGACGCAGTGGCCAAAAATCAAAGTACATCCATTTTTGGAAATATCATGTGGCTGGCCGAAAGTCCCAAAGATGAAAACCTTCTCTATGCCGGAACAGACGATGGATTGATACAGACAACTACCGACGGTGGCAAAACCTGGAGCAAGCAGAACAAATTTCCCGGGATTCCGGATATGACGCTGGTGAGCTGTATTACACCCTCGCAGCATAATCGCAATGTAGTGTATGCTACCTTCGACAACCACAGACAAGGCGATTTCAAGCCTTATGTGCTGAAAAGTACCGATGCAGGAAAAACATGGACTTCCATTGCATCCAATTTGCCACAGAATGGATCTGTGAAAACCTTTGCTGAAGATTTTGTGAATGAAAATCTTCTGTTTGTAGGAACGGAGTTTGGCTTTTTCGCCTCCAATAATGGTGGGAAGAAATGGACGCAGTGGACCGCCGGCCTGCCACCAATTGCCATTAAGGATATTGCCATACAGAAAAGAGAACAGGACATCGCACTCGCTACGTTTGGCCGCGGCTTCACAATTCTGGACAACTATGCGCCATTGCGGGAGGCTACACCCGAAAATCTGGCGAAAGATGCTTACCTCTTTTCGGTAAAGCCCGCCAAAATGTTCATTCCTCGCTCTCCGCTGGGAGGTCGCGACAAATCTTCCAAAGGAGCGTCGTATTTCAATGCACCGAATCCCGTCTCCGGTGCGGTCATCCGTTATCACCTGAAGGATGAATACAAAACCATCAAGGAAACCCGTCAGGCCAAAGAAAGCAAATCGAAAAACAGTTATTATCCATCTGTCGACTCCATGAGATTGGAAGTACGGGAAGAACAGCCCTTTGTTTTATTGGTAATAACCGATGAAAAAGGAAGGGAAGTACGCCGGTTGAAAGCCGCCGCCAGAAAGGGAATGGGCAAAGCCGAATGGGATCTTCGCTACGCAAGTACCAATCCGTTAACCCAAGGTCCGAGGGATTTGAGCGACCCTTACACTGAGCCTGATTACGGTCCGTTTGTAGCTCCCGGTAAATATCAGGTTGCCCTTTATGTAGTGAAGGACGCAGAAATGAAACCAATGGGCAACAAACAGACCATTTATGTCGATTACCTGGTAAAACCTACATTAACCAGTTTTCCTGCGGATGAAAGGGCTAAAATCGTGGACGAGATTGCCGAAACACGCCGAAACATATCAGCCGCTTCAGAATACATAAATGATGCCTCAAAGAGCCTGCAAGCTGCCAAAAATGCCATATTTAGCATGGGTGTAGATGCCGGTATAATCAAGGAAATTTCGGAAATTCAGCTGACTATTGAAAAGCTGAACATCCGCCTGAATGGCGATGGTTTGCTGGCGTCGAAAGAATTTGAGACAGCTCCCGGGATTTATGACCGAATAGAAACCGCCGTTTATGGCATGGTATACAGCAGCAATGGTCCTACCATAACCCATGTGAATGCTTTCCGCGATGGCAAGAAAGTATTTGTTGATTGGGTTGCTGAATTAAAGCAGGTTCACAACCGCATTCAAGCGTTGAATGTAAAACTGGATGCTGCCAAAGTCCCCTATACACCCGGCAGAACCTTCTTCTTTGATGTGAAGTAATGAAACTCGATTCTTCCGCTGTTGATGATTATTTGGCTATGTATAGCCATGAAAAACAACAGTTGCTGCAACAGCTGCGAACTGTGATTCGTTCAGCAGTAGCGGATGCCGAAGAAGGGATTTTTTGGAATATGCCGGGATATCGCTGGAATGGTCCGCTTGTCTATTTTGCCGCATATAAAAACCATGTGGGATTTTATCCGGGGCCCGATGCCATTGCTGCCTTCGCAAACCAATTGAGAGAATTAAAAACAAGCAAAGGGGCTATACAGTTTTCTTACGATGAAGTTTTGCCGGAAGGTCTGATAAAATCATTGACCCTTTTTAGAATGAAGGCAAATGAGCAGAAAAAAGCGGTGAAAAAAGCAAATAAACCTGGTAATTAGTTCTTTTTAATGGGCTCTTTGGTTAAGCCATAGTGAAAGTTCCCTCAGTGCGGTTGTTTTTACTCCCATTGCGTCCAGCGCCTCCAAGTCTTCCATGGATTTTTCCAGATAATCATCGGCTTTGTTTTTCAAGGCTGTTTCAAGTCCCATGTTGCGCCACAGTGAAAGGGTAGGAGCAATTCTCGCATTGCCGGCAAATTGATTCCAAATCATATCCGTTTCTCCTTGTTTGTTTGCCATAATGTAGAGCCAGGTTTTTTTACCTTCGGCAATATCACCTCCCGCAACTTTACCCGTCAGCTGTGGATCTCCGAAGGCGTCCAGCCGGTCGTCGTTCAGTTGAAAACACAAGCCCATGTTGATGGCAAAATCATACAAACGCTGTTGTACATCGCTGTTGACTCCGGCGCAAATTCCGCCACCCTGCAGGCTGCAACCCAACAAAACCGCCGTTTTTAGGCGAATCATCTCCATGTATTCTGCTTCTGTTACCGTTTGTCTTGTGGCGGAATCCATGTCAAGTTGCTGTCCTTCACATACTTCGCGGGCTGTTTTTGACAGCAATTGCAGCAATTCCATTTTTTGAGGATAATCCGATAGCAATAGAGCCTCATACACAGCAATGAGCATGTTATCTCCGGACAAAATACCTTCTGCAATGCCCCATTTTTCATGCACTGTGGGCTTTCCACGGCGTGTAGGCGCATTGTCCATGATGTCATCATGCACCAGGGTAAAATTGTGAAACACTTCCACCGAATGTGCCCACAACAGGGCATCTTCGGCATTGCCGCCGCAGGCCTCAGTTCCAAGCAAGGCAAGCAATGGACGAACACGCTTTCCGCCCAGTTCCATGATGTAATTCATGGGCGTGTAAAGCGTTTCCGGATTTCCCGTAAACGTGTTCTTCGCCAGGTAATCGGCATACAACGCAGATAAATGTTTGAGATTTTCCAACCCTGCGAAGGTACAATAAACACACGTTTTCTTGTGACAGGGCAGAACCGGTGGAAAAGATGCATGACCTAAACAGCCATGTGATTGGTGACTTTGTCTTTACTTTGCATATACAATGCGTGTTTACCCCAATATTCTTAAAACCATTGGCAATACGCCTCTGGTAAAAATCAACCGCATCACCCGCGATTTACCGTGTGACGTATACGCCAAAGTTGAAACGGTCAATCCGGGGAATTCCATCAAGGACCGAATGGCCCTGAAAATGATCGAAGATGCAGAAAAATCAGGATTGCTGAAACCGGGTGGAACTATTGTGGAGGGAACCAGCGGCAATACGGGCATGGGTTTGGCAATTGCGGCTGTTATCAAGGGATACAAGTGCATTTTTACCACCACCGACAAGCAAAGCAAGGAAAAAGTAGATGCTCTGAAAGCGTTTGGCGCCGAAGTCATCGTTTGCCCCACAGATGTTGAGCCCGAAGATCCCCGCAGTTACTACAGCGTAAGTACACGTTTGGCCAAAGAAATTCCCAATGCCTGGAAGCCCAATCAGTATGATAACCTGAGCAATTCTCAGGCGCACTATGAACAAACCGGTCCGGAGATTTGGGAACAAACCGAAGGCAAAATTACGCATCTGGTGGTAGGTGTGGGAACCGGCGGTACCATTTGTGGTACGGGCAGATATCTGAAAGAGAAAAATCCCACCATTCAGGTGCTGGGAATTGATACCTATGGCTCTGTTTTCAAAAAATACAAGGAAACAGGCATTTTCGATAAAAACGAAATCTATCCTTATATCACAGAAGGCATTGGAGAAGATTTTCTGCCTGCCAATGTGGATTTCAGCATCATTGATTATTTCGAAAAGGTAACCGACAAGGATGCAGCGGTTATGACCCGCCGTATTCCACGCGAAGAAGGCATTTTTGTGGGTAACAGCGCCGGCTCGGCCATGGCCGGATTGATGCAGATGGCAGACCGGTTTAAAAAAGGAGATGTTGTGGTGGTGATTTTTCACGACCACGGCACACGTTATCTGGGCAAAATGTTCAACGATGACTGGATGCGCGACCGTGGATTCTTGCCGGCATCGCCCAAAGCGCTGGCCTTGGATTTGGTAAAAGGACACAGCCATCTGCCTTTGCTGACCATCAAAGAAACCGACACCTGCGAAACCGCTTTTGCGCTGATGCAGAAATACGGTATATCACAAATTCCGGTACTGGATGAAAACAAGCAATTTTCCGGTGCCCTGGAGGATGCCGGGTTGTATGCCGCACTGCTCAAAAACCGCGATTTGATGCAGTCGCAGGTAAAAGAAGTAATGCGTAAGCCTTTTCCCATCGTTTCCTATTCCGATACCATAGACCATGTTTCATCGTTAATCAACAAAGACAATAATGCGGTTTTAATGATGGATCTGGGCGGAAACTGGCACATCATTACGCGCTACGATGTGATTGGAGCCATGAGTGAATAACAGTTATTCATGAAGAGAGTTGTTGTTGCCCTTTTTTTGCCCCTGTTGCTCATTTTCAGCTGCGAGCCTTGCGGCAAGGGTTATAATCCCAGGAGAAAAATAACAGGATTTAGTATCGCGGCTTCCGATAGCAATGCGGGAATGCTGAGTTATGACAGTGTATTTATCCAGGGTGACACGGCCTTCTTTAGGATGCAATTTGAAGTAATTACCGTTGCAGCAACTGCACCATCAATATCCTTCATTTCCACCGCCACCGCCTGCAGCCCGATAGAGCCGTATTTGATTTATTCCATTGACAGCATGGCAGTCATTACGGTCGACGCTTGGGATGCAGATCATCCGGCATTGTCTGATATTTCTGATTTGGTAACTGCAAAGAGACAATGGAGTTATTCAGGGCCGGTAGACACAACTTTTCATCGGTTTGCCCGGAATATAAATAACGACCAATGGTTTTATTACGGCTCATCCTGGTTTGGGATTCACGCATTGCCGGTTTCCCAAAAGGGAAGGTTCTATGTGTGGCTTAGGCTTTCAAATGGCACAGAGTTTAAATCCAATGTACTGAAACTGGTCGAGTAAATGATTGATGGAATGCGTCAGGTAGTCGATCAAATGGGGCGCACTGTTGCGGTCCCTGATATTCCAAAGAAGATTATATCGCTGGTGCCAAGCCAAACAGAGTTGCTGTATGATCTGGATTTGGCTGAACACATTGTGGGCCAAACGGTGTTTTGTATTTATCCTCAAGAGCACTTTAAGTCCGTGACCAAGGTGGGTGGAACCAAAAAGCTGAATATTCAGGCCATTCGGGATTTGCAGCCGGACCTGATTATTGGAAACAAGGAAGAAAATGAACTTTCGCAGATTCAGGAACTGGAAAAAGAATTTCCGGTGTGGATGAGTGATATATACAACCTGCCTGATGCGTTGGAAATGATACGCCAAATCGGTATTGTTGTAAGTAAGCAGGATAAAGCAGAGGCGCTGGTTCAGAAAATTGAAGCCGGTTTTAATAAAATAAAATCAATTCAAACCAAATCCTTGAAAGTGCTGTATTTTATTTGGCGAAAGCCCTACATGGTGGCAGGAAGAAATACCTTTATCAACGATATGCTTAAGTACTGCGGACTTGAAAATGCCATAACGGAAAGGAATTCAAGATATCCGGAAATCGATGCAGAAAATATTTCATCGTTAAAACCCGATGTTATTTTCCTTTCATCTGAGCCCTATCCGTTTAAGGAAAAACACATTGAAGAAATCACCCATCTTTGCCCTTCAGCCAAAATCCGAATTGTGGACGGTGAAATGTTCACCTGGTATGGCAGTCGCCTGGTAAATTCACCTGATTATTTTCATAATATGATTAATTCATTGTTATGAAAAACCAATCCCCTGATTAAATGTTTGTAATGTGAACTTAATGTGAATCCGCAGGGTCAAATCCTGATGAAATTTGAGTCATGGAAAATGTAACATGCAGCCATTGCGGAAACCTCAGCATGGTTCTCAACCTTCACGGATGTTATCATTGCTCTGTATGCAAATGTGTCATCTTTCAGGAGCAGGATGTTCAGGAACAAGATGTTTTTGATGAAGACCATTGCGAAACAGAATTTGTTTCAAGGCTTGCTTTTCATACAGAACGTAACAAGCTTGCCATGGCTATGGCCTCCGGAATGTGACCATTTTGTGCATTACGGTGCGGGGAGTTTGAGCATATTTGCTTTATGAAACCCACGCATTGTGATTTTTGTGGCCTACAGGGCGAAATGATTTTTGTTCACAGCCACTATCAGTGTCCGCGCTGTGGTATCAATGTGGCTCCCTGCTGCCAGGGCGAATCCTGTGAGTGGGAGGGGGAGCAGCAAAGTCCCGAAACCACTGAGGAGTAGCAAGCGGTTTCAAAATACTGATTTTTCTTTTTTTATTGAATATTAGTACTTATTTTTGCCGCCCCTTAAAGGAGGAACTATTCATTGAGTAACGACCAAATTCAAAACCCGGAAGAAGAAGCAGCCCAAGTTACAGCTGCACCTTCCACTGAAACAACCACCAAATCATCCAAGAAAACTGCAACCGCATCAGATCACGAAGATTTTGATTGGGACGCAGACGAAGCCGGTTTCCAGACCTACAATTCAGACGAAAAGAAGAAGCTGGAAGACGCCTACATGCAGTCATTTAACCCTGTAGCAGAAAAGCAGGTTGTTAAAGGCCGTGTAGTTGCCATCAACGAAAAAGATGTTGTTGTTAACATCGGTTTCAAAAGCGATGGTATGGTATCACGTCAGGAATTCAGGGACATGCCTGATCTTGCCGTAGGTGACGAAATTGAAGTTTTTGTTGACATCGCCGAAGATCGTCTGGGACAATTGGTTCTCAGCCGTCGTAAGGCCATGCAGGAAACTGCCTGGGATAAAATTATTGAAGCCCACAATTCCGATGCCGTGGTTACAGGATATGTTCGTTCTCGTACCAAAGGCGGCCTGGTTGTTGATGTATTTGGCATCGATACCTTCCTGCCCGGTTCGCAGATTGATACAAAGCCCGTACGCGATTATGATCAGTACGTAGGCAAAAACATGGATTTCAAAGTGGTTAAAATCAACGACGTTTTCAAAAATGTTGTTGTAAGCCACAAAGCGCTGATCGAGGACGATATTGAAGCACAGAAATCCGAAATCCTTAGCAAACTCGAAAAAGGTCAGGTAATTGAAGGCGAAGTTAAGAACATGACTTCCTTCGGCGTATTTGTTGACCTTGGTGGAATCGACGGTCTGCTGCATATCACCGATATCAGCTGGGGTCGCATAAACCACCCGGAAGAGGTTCTCAAGCTGGGCGACAAAATCAATGTTGCCATTCTGGATTACGATGACAGCAAAAAGCGTATTTCTCTCGGTCTGAAACAGCTTACTGCCCACCCATGGGATAGCCTGCCCGCCGATATTACTGAAGGCAGCAAGGTGAAAGGTAAAGTTGTGAGCGTAGCCGATTACGGTGCATTCATCGAAATCAGTACCGGCGTTGAAGGTCTTGTTCACGTAAGTGAAATGAGCTGGAGCAGCCACCTGCGCAATCCTTCAGAATATCTGAAAGTAGGCGAGGAGGTAGAAGCGCTGGTGTTGAACCTCGATCGCAATGAGCACAAAATGAGCCTGGGTATTAAGCAGCTCACTCCCGATCCATGGGTTACCATTGAAGAGAAATATGCTCTCGGAACCAAACATAGTGGCGTGGTTAAAAACCTCACTTCCTATGGATTGTTCCTGGAACTCGAAGAAGGAATTGATGGCCTTGTTCACGTAAGTGATTTAAGCTGGAACAAAAAAATCAAGCACCCAAGCGAGTTTGTGAAAAAAGGCGAAAAGCTGGATGTAATTGTTCTTGAAGTTGACAAAGAGAACCGTCGTCTGAGCCTGGGTCACAAGCAACTGGAAGAAAACCCCTGGGATACTTTCGAAACCATCTTCACAGTAGGTTCAGCTCATGAAGGTACTGTAATGAGTGTAAACGATA
>CANHQZ010000046.1 GCA_947463125.1 Flavobacteriales bacterium
GCGCCGATGGCAAAAACGATCTATGGGAAATCTATTACAAAGGGTGGGACAAGGTTGATGTTCAGATATATTCTCGCTGGGGTGTCAATGTGGCTTCCTACAGTTTGCCTGCAGAAAAATCATGGACCGGCCGTTTGATGAATACGGGAGTTCTATTGCCCGAAGGAACGTATTTTTATCACCTTGTTGCCAGCGATTTTCAAAACCTGTCAACCAAAAGGGTAAGTGGAAGCATTAACTTGATACGCTGACTTTTTAACCCCAATTAAAAATCAAAAAGCCCCATAACGGGGCTTTTTTCGTAGCGAGGAGCAGGATCGAACTGCCGACCTCAGGGTTATGAATCCTGTGCTCTAACCAGCTGAGCTACCTCGCCAAATGAGGGTGCAAAAATAGGGGTTTTTTCTGAAAAGGAAAAGTGAAACTACAAAGCCATCACTTCATCCACGGCTTTCAGCACCACAGCGGGTTCCAGCGTTTCCATACAGCTGGTCCCATCCACGCAGCTTCCTTTGTAAAAACACTTGCAGGCCTTGGCAGGCGCAACAATTTTGCCCTTGCCAAACAAATCAAACTCATAGGGATTGAAGATGTTGTTCATCAGCACAATCTTTTTACGCAAACCCAGTGTAAGGTGCATGCCCATGGTAACCTGCGTCACCACCAGATCGCACTGGTCTATCAGGTTGATGAATTGCTTTAATGAAAAATGACCGAGGTATGTGGCACCCGAACCTTGCTGAATCTGCAAATTGCGCTCATGCTCCTGCGCTCCGCCCAGCAGCAAAACATGGTGTCCTTTATTTTGAAGATCTTTTGCCAGTTCCACCCATTTTTCAATGCTCCACAACCGTGTGGTCCAGCGGTCACCGCAGCCCGTATTCAAACCTATAATCGGTTTGCTGCGATCAAGGTTCCAAACAAATCCTTTATCAGCGTGGTTGTCCATCAAATAGGGCTCGCCGCCATATTCCATGCCACACAATTCAAATATTTCGGTGCAGTAGTTTTTGGTGTTGGCTTTACTCACATCATCGAACAAGCCGGTTTCAAACTTGTGATTGGCCAGTTCATTCACCGGCTGTATGGCACCGTCTTTCAGTATGTAACCAAATTTCTCCTTTGCATTCACCGATTTCAGCAATGCACCGGCCTCTTTTTCCTTATCCAGGTTGATGGCGATATCCCAGTCGGTATGCTGCACCTGCAAAACGGCTTCAGTATTTAGTTTCAGTATTTCTTGAATTTCGCCGGCAGGCAAAATGTCAGGGGAGAGGGTTATCCACGTG
This sequence comes from Flavobacteriales bacterium, assembly GCA_947463125.1. GTDB lineage: Bacteria > Bacteroidota > Bacteroidia > NS11-12g > UBA955 > RGEC01. The sequence continues at coordinate 1,290 of CANHQZ010000046.1, forward strand.
AACTTTGCGTTGGGATATAGAGATTTGTATCGTGTTATAAGAGGTGTGGTGCGGATTACATCGCCAATGGCACCGAGTTTTATGATGAGAATACGCTTCTCGATTTGGGTGTATGCCGGACAATCAGAACAGTGGTAACCCGAGGTTTTATGGGGTTTGCAGGGGATGTGGCCAAGGAAATGCAGACAGTCCGGTTTGTAAAACATACCGCAAAAATAAGGTATTGTCATTTTCCATGACTTCGGCACAACAAAAGAGGCACAATTCTTGTCTATCTTTGTATAAAAGGCAAAAAGGTGAGGTTTTCTGTAAAATGGCTTGTGATTTTTATACTGACATTGTTGTCAGTAAGCCAGCTTGCGGCTACGCACCTTGTGGGTGGCTATCTTACCTATCGTTTTATCGGAACCAACGGCAGCAGCTCTCAATACCGCGTTACGCTTTATGTATTCAGGGATTGTATCAACGACAACACCGATAATGAGGTTCCTTTTGATAAGCAAATTACCCTTTGTATTTACAACTCAAACCGCTCGTATTTTGATAACAGAACCATCAATTTAGTTCGCTCTACCAAAGTGGATCCTGTTGGAAATACCACCTGCCCCGAAGTGAAGAGTGCCTGTCTGGATCAGGGAATTTATGAAACTACCGTTACCCTGCCAAACAACAGCACCGGATACCATCTGAAATGGGAGCGCTGCTGCCGTAATACGCAGAATAACCTTCGCGATGACAATGCAGGTACGCCCTATCAGGGTCAAACCTATTACGGTTTTATACCGGCTTCTTCCCTGAAAAACAGCTCGCCCGTATTTCAGGATATGCCCATTCCGTTCATGTGTGTGAACGATACCACTACCATCCGAAACCGGACGATTGACCCTGATGGTGATTCGCTGTCTTACCGCTTTGTAACCCCGTGGCAGGGGGCTTCCGGCGCCACCCCGATTTTTGACAATTGTCCCTCCGTGATGACTTCCTTTCAAAATGTGGAGTACAAGAGCGGTTTCAATGCCATGGCCCCGTTTGGAAGCGGCGGAATAGCACAAATTGATGCGTTCAACGGACTCACAACCTATTTGTCGCGCACAACAGGTCGATTTGCGGTAGCCATTGAGGTTACTGAATGGAGAAATAAAATTCCAATTTCCACAATTCGTCAGGATTTACAGATTCTGGTAATCAATTGTAAACCCAACAGTAAGCCCCGTCTGGGTTATGAAGGAGGCAGCAAAACCTGGTTTGTGGAAGCGGGTGAGCAGATTTGCAGAAATGTTACTGCCACCGATGATGATATTCGCGATGTAGTCACACTCAGGGCATTTGGTGATATTTTTACCGGTTCAAACGGTTTCACAGGCACAAAGGCCACCATTACACCGGCACCGTCGTCAGGGGTGAAAACCACCACGGCCAGGTTTTGCTGGAAAACCGATTGCAACCATGCCCGCACAGAACCGTACCGTGTAACCTTTGAAGCCTATGACAATGGCTGCCCTTCCAAATTTATCAATGAAAATGTATTGATTTATGTAAGGCCGTTTACCCCGACAGAAACCCCAACAGGGCCAATACAGGTGTGTCAGAATTCCAAAGGAGTGAGGTACAATGCAACATCACCGGGCGCCGGCAATACCTATTTGTGGCGGGTTACAGGCGGGGCAATACAAGGAGATTCCACCCAAAATTCAGTTTTCATTGACTGGGGTTCTGGAACTTCGGGTAAGCTGGAGTTGTTCATCATCAGTAAATACGGTTGCAGGGTAGGACCAAGAATATTGAATGTTGCATTGTCTCCGGCTCCTTCAAAACCTGATATTACAGGTAAAGATACCGTTTGCCTGAACAGTTCATCGGTGTTTAACGCAGCTGCTGCTGCCGGAATTACCTATCAGTGGTCTGTAATGGGCGGGATCATTCTGGGCAGTTCAAATCAGCCTACCGTCACGGTGCGCTGGAATACACAGGGCCGGGGTTGGGTGTCTCTAATCCTGCAGAATGCACAGGGATGCCGCAGTTTACCCGATACCCATTTCGTTTTTGTATCCTTTCCCAATACGCCTCCATTAACAGGCCCAACTTCGGTGTGTCCGAATAATCCAAATATTGAATACAGTGTTTTCCCGCCTACTCCCGGTTCGGTTTATCAGTGGAATGTTTCAGGAGGAATTGAGTCTTCCGGCACCATGAGTTCTGCAATCCTTGTGAACTGGGGTGGTAAAGGCATTGGTTTTGTGAATGTGCAGGAGGTAAACAGGTTTGGTTGCGTTGGCGATACTGTAAAAATAAGGATTGTTAAAGGGTATGCGCTGGAGGGACAATTACCCCAGGGCGATACCAGTCTGTGTGCATTTAGCCGTAACGAAGAATATTCGATTAATCCGGTAAACGGGGAAACGTATCTCTGGACCGTTACAGGTGGAAGTATCGTTTCCGGGCAAAATACTGCAAAAATTGTTGTGAACTGGGGTGCCACGGGGATAGGTTCTGTTGGTGTTCAGGCCACTGCCTATGACTCTGTGGTTGGTTTGCCCTGTATTTCGCCCGTTCGGGCCAGAATAGTAAATTTGTGGCCATATCCCAACACCATCCCAATCAATGGTAATTTTGATTTTTGCCAAACCCGAACCCAGGTTCAATTCAGCCTTGCGGGTTTTGCAGGCTCTACCTATGAATGGGAATTAAACGGAATTGCCTTTACCGGGCAGGGAAGTAACCGCATATCCATCTCCGGGGATACATTTGGAACATTTACGGTAAGGGTGCGCGAAACCAGTCCTTTTGGTTGCATTGGCCCGTGGATAGATACACAGCTGGTTATTCATCCCAGACCCCGAACTACCGCTATAACCGGAAAGGATGTTATTTGTTATCCGCGCCTGACAGGCTATACTTACTCGGTTAACGGTTTTGCCGGAAGCAATTATTCCTGGGGGAATACGGGAGGTGTTTTCAATCCATTACCGGCCCTCACCGATGCAGCAGTTCGAATTGACTGGAGCGGTCAGCAATATAACCGGCTGTGGGTGGTGGAAACCAGTAGTTTTGGTTGTTTGGGCGACACCGTAAGGCAAAACGTGTTTATAGACAATCCCGCCGTTTTCAGCCGCTTGGTAACGGTAAATCCGCCGCCCGGAGAAGATAAACCGGTTCAGGTTTATTACACGCTGCTCAATGCTCCCAGATACAACAATACCGTCATCATTCAGCGTAAAAACAGGGGAGGAAGCGCTTTTGGAACGATAGGCACTGCCAATCCAAATGATTCGGTTTATGAGGACAAAACAGCCATCCCCGATAGTTTAAGCTATGAATACCGCGCGGTGATTGTGAATTTGTGCGGTGACAGTATTTACAGCAATACCAATACGGACATTCTGCTGAGAGGTTCCAAAACCGGGCCGTTTAGCATGTCTCTAAACTTTACGGATTACCTGGGTTGGCCTAATGGTGTGGAGCGTTATGAATTGTATAGGCTGCTTGAGAACAAATCGGGTTACACACTATACAACACATACTACTCGCCACAATCTGCATCTTTTGATAACGGGAAAGACCACTACGGCCAATATTTCAGAATCAAGGCCATTGAAAACGGACCTTCAAAAAGAGAATCATGGAGCAATGATATCCGCATCTTTTACGAGCCGGTCATTTACATTCCCAATGCCTTCAGTCCGGATGCCAATGGTTTAAATGAAAAGTTTATTCCTGCCGCAGGAGGTTTGAAAACGTATAAACTCACCATCTTTAACCGCTGGGGTGAAAAACTGTTCTCTACAGTCAATTCTGAAACCGGCTGGGATGGAAATTACCTTGGAAAGCCCTGTCCGTCGGGGGTGTATATCTATGTTTGCGAATACACGGATTTCAGGGATAAACCTTATACTACCAAGGGAACCTTGCATTTATTGCGGTAATTGCGTATATTCGTAGGTATATCTTATAGCACTAAAAAAACTATGTCAAATCCTATTTTGTCAGAAAAGTCCTTTGAAAACGCACGTCAGGCTGCCGCAGGTACCCACAGCGGTGAAGTGATGACGATGAAAGGCACCATTAACAAATCTATTTTGCTATTTCTTACACTGCTCGTTCCCGCTGCCTGGATTTGGTGGAAAATGGGCGGCAACCCTGAAACCGCAGAAGGATTGCGTGGCTGGATGATTGGCAGCGCCATTCTGGGCTTTGTACTCAGCCTCGTTATTGTATTTAAAAAGAGCTGGGCACCTGTAATTGCACCACTATATGCTGCTGTTGAGGGTGTTTTTCTGGGCCTGATTTCCATGGTTTTTGATTACATCTATCCCGGTATTGTGATGGAAGCGATCGGGGTAACCTTGCTGGTATTTGCCGCCATGCTGGTGGCATACAGAACAGGATTGCTGCGTGCAACACCCATGTTTACCAAAGTTATTGTAATGGCAACGCTGGGCGTAGCGCTGTTCTATCTGATCAATATGATTGTTACGTGGGTAACAGGCAACAACTGGTATGCCGGTAGCAGCACCCTCTCCATTATAGTATCAGCAGTAGTGGCGGGTATTGCAGCATTCAACCTGATTCTGGATTTCAACATGATTGAAGAAGGCAGCAAATCGGGCTTCCCCAAGTATATGGAATGGTTCTGTGCCTTTGGCCTGATGGTGACCATCGTATGGCTTTACCTCGAAATCCTGCGGTTACTGGCTAAACTGCAAAGCAGGGATTAATTTCTCATTCAATAATTTTCAAAAGCCGGAGCACTTGCTTCGGCTTTTTTTATTCCAGCACGGGCAGCAAAAATTCCATTTTCATACCGCGGCTGCCTTTCATAAGTACAAATTTTGAGGAGACCGGATTGTTTTCTATCCAGGATAAAAGGGCATTGGTGCTCTCAAAAGCAAGCGGATATGAACCCGCAGCCTGTTTAAACTCCGGTCCGCAAACCAGCAGTTCCTTAAAGCCAAGGGAAACGGCCAGATCAAAAATAGCCTTGTGTTCTGCCTGCGCATGATTGCCCAGTTCCAGCATATCGCCCAGTAATACCGCGCCGTCTTTTCCCATCTCGGCAAAGGATTTTAACGCGGCTTCCATACTGCTGGGGTTGGCGTTGTAAGCATCCATCCAGATGCTGCGGTTGTTGGTGTGTTTCCATTCACTGCGGTTGTTGGCAGGAACATAATCACAGGCAGCACGGATGCAGGTTTCTATGTCGCCACCCAAAGAAATTCCCGCCGCAATGGCCGCGAGCATGTTGTAGGCATTGTAGGTGCCGCCGATGGATGCAACAAAGGGTCCGTAACTTCTGTTCAGGTAGATAAATTCAATCTCCAGCTGCGGCATGGAGCGGTGGATTATTGCCTTTAAGTCAGCCTGCGGTGCATCTATTCCGTATCCAAAACACTTTTTAAAGCGTTTTGACATATTCCCCAGCCAGGGATCATCGAGGTTTACCAGCGCAAAACCATCGTGCTGTATGAGATTCAGGTACAATTCGCTTTCTTCGCGTGCTATACCTTCCAGGTCTTTGAAACCTTCCAGGTGTTCCTTGCCCACATTGGTAACAATTCCCAGATCCGGTTCAGACAGGTCACACAGCACTTTCATTTCGCCAGGGTGGTTGGTGCCCATTTCCACAATACCAACATTGATTTCTTCTGTAAAACCGAGCAAGGTGAGGGGCACACCAATGTGATTGTTCAGGTTGCCTGCAGTGGCTTTAGCCTTCGAAAAAGCATTGATTACGCACAGTGTCAGTTCCTTGGTGGTGGTTTTGCCGTTGCTACCCCCAATTCCCAGAATTTTAACAGGCAATTGTTTCCGGTGGTAATGAGAAAGGGTTTGCAGTGCCGAAAGGACATCCTCCACCCACAGATACCGCTCATCCCGAATTACGCTTTTATCATCCACTACCACGTAAGAAGCGCCTTTAAGCAACGCTTCTTCAGCAAACAGATTCCCATTGAAATTGCCTCCCTTCAGACAAAAGAAAATACTGCCCGGAATGATATTGCGTGTATCGGTGCAGACATTGCTGCTGCAGGCAAGGTAATGCTGGTGTAATTTTTCGGTGCTGATGGGCAACATAGGGTAAAAAATAATGGTCAAAATTAGGGTAGCCCGCGCCATATTGCTTAAATTTGAGTTCACATGTACAGAATCCTGTCCGTTTTTGCCGTTTTTGTTATTTGTCTGTCTGCACAGGCTCAGCCCTTATCGGGTAACAGAGACTATTTTCTGTACGATACGCTTCCATTCAGTATGGGCAGCGGTCAGGTTGAAACGCCTTTAATGGGTGGATTCAACTCACCACAGTTTGTTCAGCTGGATATAAACAATGATGGGGTGTTGGATATGATTGTGTTTGACAGGCACGATCAGCGTATTTTTCCTTACATAAGAAAAAACGGGCGCTGGATTTATGATAAAAGTTATGAAACGTCCATTCCCAGGCTCTATGACTGGATACGTGTGGCTGACTTAAACAGCGACAACAAACCGGACATCTTCACGTTAAACAGCATCAGCAATCTGGTTATTTATCTTAACACCACGGTGCCGGGAGACAAGGAGGTTAAGTTCAGGAGTCTGGGAAGCCAGTTTTACCGAAACAAATACGACACCAATTTTTTTATTCTGTATAATCCGCTGGGACTAAGCAGACTGGATTTACCGCACATTGGCGATCTGGATAATGACGGGGATGTGGATATTGTATTCTATGATCCTTTTAACCGCAGCTATTCCATGTACAGGGATGTTCGATCCGAGAAAGGCTGGCCTAAAGACACTTTTGAGTTTCAGGACATGGATTATTGCTTTGGCTACTTCAATGAGGGGCTGGATAACAGTTTCATTCTCGGACAATGTCTGTATAAGGAGAAATTAAAGCCACGACATGTGGGTGGAGCCAGCCTGCTCATGTTTGACAACGATGAGGATGGAGATTACGAAATGCTGGCCTCCAATGTGGGTTTTCGCAAAATGACCTTGCTGGAAAATGGCAAGGCGCAAACCGCGGGCTATTATGACACCATGGTTCAGGTGGATAGTATTTTTCCTTCAAATACCCGCAGGGCAGCAGAGTTTGTTTTTCCATCAGCTTATCTGGCAGATGCAGATGCGGATGGGGTGAAAGACCTGCTTATTGCCCCTTCACCTTCTTCGGACGTAAAGGAAACTTCCAATATCTGGTATTACAAAAACTACGGTAAAAACAACAAACCCGATTTTCGGTTTGTGCAAACAGACTGGCTTACAGACAAAACAGTGGATCTGGGAGCCAAAAGCGCCGTTGCTGTGTGCGATTATGACAACGATGGTGACCAGGACCTGTTTGTAGCCTCCAACGGTGATTTTGAAGTGACCGGAGGATTGAAAGACCGAATAACCTTGTTTGAAAATAAAGGTAGCAGGAGTCTGCCGGAATTTGTTAAAGTCAATGACGATTATTTGAATATTTCTCAAAAAGGGATAGCAGACCTGGTTATTAAATTCGGGGATGTGGATGGAGATAAGGATGTTGATCTATACTTCGGAGAGCGTTTCGGAAAAGTAGGCTGGTATAGAAATACAGCCGGACCTGGCAAAGCGCTGAGTCTGGTATTTGCCACGGATGATTTATTAAAAAACACAGTAAATCCGGGAATGGAGAACGCGGCACCGGCCCTCATCAATTACAACAACGATACATTACCCGATATGCTGCTGGGAATGTATAACGGCCGAGTAGCGCTGTATGTAAACCAGGGCAGCGTGGGTAATCCTTCCTATGTACTTGCTGTCGGGAATGCCTGGGGCATGCGTGCCAATGAATGGAACACTGATATAAATCCACCGGGTTTCCTATCCTTTGGGTATGCCATGCCTGAGGTGGTGGATCTGGACAAAGACGGTCAACAAGAGGTCTTACTGGGTTCACTGCATGGCAAAGTCAGAATGTACAAAATAGCAGGGCGAAGCATTTATGACAGTTTGTCGGCCATGGAAGGCTGGTTTTGGCAACGCACGGTTTCAGACAGCATTGAGCCGGATCTGGGCAACAGGGTGAATGTAGCTGCAGCTGACCTCAACAACGATTCTATCCCCGAACTGCTGTTTGGAAACGGGAGAGGAGGATTGCATTTTGCCAAAATTCAGGCTGCAAAAGTTGCAGGTATCAGAAAAACAGCCCTTCCGGAAATTCCATTGGTTTACCCAAATCCGGCATTTGACAGGGTTACCGTTTCCAGAAAAAACATAGCAGAGCGCTGGACACTCAGGCTGATGGATGCCTCCGGCCGCTTTTGCCGTGAATGGGTAATGTTGCCGGGAGAAAGGCAGTTTAGTGCCAATATCGCAGGATTCAGTCCCGGTTTTTATACCATCGGAATTTACAATGGTGCACGCAGTGCGGCTGTGCCTTTATGTATTGGAATCAAGCCCTGAGGCCAGGTTAATGCTGCGGTCACAAACAGCATATTCCTCTGCACGGTTTGACGCAATTAGCAGCAATCGTTCCTGCCCGAATTTTTCCAGCAAAGCGTAAAAAAACAGTTCTCCCGATTTATCAAGGTTGGTAAAGGGCTCATCCAGAATAAGCAGAGGGGTGTCGCTCATGACAGCCAAAGCCAGTTTTACCCTTTGTTTCATGCCGCTGCTGAATGTGGCGATGGGTTTTTTCATGGTTTTGCGGTCATATCCGGCCATAGAGGCAAACACGTCGGCGGCATTGGCTACCTGCATTGGTTTCAGTTTATGGTGCAATGCAAAAATCTCCTCAGTATTCAGGTCTTCATTAAGCTCCAGCGCAGGAGAGGTGAGCGATACGAACAAATGAAGGTCTTTGAGGGGAATAGGAGTGTTGTTACAGATGTAATCAATCGTTCCTTCTGTCGGTGTTAATTGCCCGCACAACAACAATCCCAGCGTACTTTTTCCTGAGCCATTGGGCCCCAGAATTGCCCATTTTTCTCCGGCATGGAAAGATGCGTTTAGGTTTCTGAATAACCAGTGTCTGTTAAATGATTTACCGCAATCCTTAAGGATGATGCTGAACACAGCCCCGGAAATTATTTGGTTATGTAACCTTTCATGATACCGCGGTCCGATTCTTTGATGAACTGCAGTATTTCATCGCGCTCTGTGGTAGGCGTAAACTCCGTCTCAATGATTTTAATGGCTTTGGCGGTATTGTATCCTTTCACAAACAGGTTTCTGTAGATATCCTGTATCTCGCTGATTTTTTCGGTTGAGAAGTTGCGCCTGCGCAATCCGATGCTGTTCACACCTTCATAGCTCAGGGGTTCGCGCGCCGCTTTGGTGTAGGGTGGAACGTCTTTTCTAACCAGGCTGCCACCGCTGATCATAGCGTGTCTGCCAATTTTCACAAACTGATGCACCAGTGCTGCACCACCCAGAATGGCCCATTCTCCAATATGCACGTGCCCTGCCACCTGAACGCTATTGGCAAGAATGCAGCAGTCTTCTACCACACAATCGTGTGCAAGATGCACATAGGCCATCAGAAGTACGTTTGAGCCAACTTTTGTGTATCCCTGCGCTTTGGTGCCTTTATTGATGGTTACATATTCGCGAATGGTAGTGTTGTCGCCAATAATGGTGAGGGTTTCTTCACCATCAAATTTCAGATCCTGCGGAATGGCACCAATGGATGCCCCGGGAAAAATACGGCAGTTTTTACCGATTCGGCTGCCTTTAAATATGATGGCCCCGGACATTACATGTGTGCCTTCTCCGATTTCAACATTCGCATGGATGGTTACGAATGGATCAATCGTAACATTATCGGCAATCTTTGCAGAGGGATGAACGTATGCCAGGGGTTGAATCATAGCGTTGGAGCAAAATTAAACAATAGCCGGGATTTAATTACTTGGCCTTTTTACGCTTCAGCATCAGCACAAAATCGGCTTCTTTGCTATGCGTAGTAAGGCTCATATTGTCATCATCCTTGAATTCAAGGGCAGCTGTATCTTTTTTGGGTGAACCGGGGGAGCCTGAAATCAGCTGTTTGCCGTTATCGGAAATCTTCCAGGTGCCAACTTCGGGCTGACCGCCAAAAGTGCGTGTCATCTTGCCATCTTTGGCGAATTCAATGGTGGCATTGCCCTTCATTTGCTGAATGATACCTTCCATCATACCGGCGATCATCAACATATTGGAATCGTTTTGTGATTCTTTAGACAGGGTAAGTTTTGCGTCATTTACTACCCAGTTACCCTGTATCTTTTTTGAAGGATTAGAGCACGAAATCATGCCAAAAAGGGCGATGAAGCCCATGGAATAGATAAGTTTTTTCATAGGTTTATGGGTCAAAGATACACGCATTTTTTTATCATGCACCGTCAAAAGCGAAATATTCAATCAGGATATTTTGCTGATAAGTGCGGTCATTTCTGCTTCACTCACCAGTTTGTCGCCCACAAACGCTTTGCCGGTCATGGTGCAAATGCCCCTGCGAATATCCAGCAGTTCCATTTTCATCACCAGCGTATCGCCGGGCACTACTTTGTCCTTAAACTTGGCATTGTCTATTTTCAGGAAATAGGTGCTGTAGTTTTCAGGATCGGGAACGGTGCTTAGAATCAGCACACCACCGGCCTGCGCCATGGCTTCCAGTTGCAACACGCCCGGCATGATGGGGTCGCCGGGGAAGTGACCCGCAAAAAACGGCTGATCGTAAGTGATGTTTTTTATGGCCACAATGGTTTTATCGTCTTTGCTCACAATCTTATCTACCAGCAAAAACGGGTGCTTGTGTGGCAGCATTTTGATGATGTCTGACGTGTTGTACAGCGGTTTTGCATTGGGATCGTACTGTGGCGGCCCTTCTTGTTTGCGGCGCTGTTCTTTTTTGATTACCTGTTTAATTTTCTTGGCAAATGCCACGTTGCTGGCGTGGCCGGGTCTTGCAGCCATAATCTGTCCTTTGATGGGCATTCCCGCGAGTGCAAGGTCGCCAATCATGTCCAGCAGTTTGTGTCTGGCAGGCTCATTCTGAAAACGAAGGTCCAGGTTATTGAGGATGCCTTCTTTGCGCACTTCCACCGAGGGTTTATTGAAAACTTTTGCCAGACGATCCAGTTCATCCTGTGAAACGGCTCTGTCTACCACAACAATGGCATTGTTCAAATCACCGCCTTTAATCAGGTTGTTGGCCAATAGCATTTCCAGTTCGTGCAAGAAGCAGAACGTCCTGCAGGGGGCAATCTGGTTTTTAAATTCGGAAATATGGGTCAGAGCGGCATGCTGACTGCCCAGAACAGGGGAGTTGTAATCAACCATCACTGTCAGTCGGTATTCGTTTACCGGCATGGCAATGATTTCCACCTGATTGGCTTCATCGGTAAAGTGTATGTTGTAGGGGATTTCAAAATACTCCCTTTCAGCATCCAGTTCTACCGTGCCGCAGGCTGAAAGCGCTTCCACAAAGGGCTTGCTGCTTCCATCGAGGATAGGCATTTCAGGGCCTGAAACATCCAGAAGCACATTGTCAATCTCCAGTCCCACAAGCGCCGCAAGCACATGTTCTACGGTGCTGATGGAAGCTCCGTTTTTTTCGAGGGTAGTGCCGCGGGAAGTGTCAGTAACTAAATCGCAATCAGCTTCAATAATGGGTTGGCCGGGTAAATCTACCCTGCGAAATTTATATCCGTGGTTGGCTTCGGCAGGCTGGAATGTTAGCGATACTTCTGCACCGGAGTGAAGTCCTACACCATTAAGTGTTACAGGCGCTTTAAGTGTGGTTTGTTTGGGGTTAATCTGACTCATTATTCAATTTCAGGAATTGTCCTTTTGTTCTTTAAGTTTTTCCAGTTCTTTGGCAAGCTGTTTCATTTCATTGATCATATCCGGCAGCTTTTTGAAGGCCGCCCAGCTCCTGAACTGTTCTTTGATTGGGCTCGCGGGTGATCCAATCCAATTGGTGCCACTCTCTTCAATACCTTTGGTAACACCCGACTGCGCACCAATACCCGTGCGGTCTGCGATGCTTATGTGTCCAACAAAACCCACCTGTCCGCCAATCTGGCAGTTGGCTCCGATTTTGGTGCTGCCGCTCACGCCTGTTTGTGAGGCAATCACTGTATTGGCACCGATTTCAGCATTGTGTGCCACCTGGATAAGGTTGTCAAGTTTGGTCCCGTGTCTGATGATGGTGCTGCCCATGGTAGCCCTGTCGATGCTGCAGTTGCTGCCAATTTCTACGTCATCTTCTATAACAACATTACCAATCTGTGGGATTTTCGCATACGTATCGCCGATGGGCGCAAATCCAAATCCATCGCTGCCGATAACAGTTCCCGCATGAATAATGCAGTTGTTCCCAATTTTACAACCTGCATAAACTTTAACACCCGGATAAAGGGTGCAGTTTTCGCCAATGCTCACACCTTTTCCCACAAAAACCTGCGGATAAATCTGGGTGTTGTTTCCAATACTTGCGTTTTCATCCACATAGGCTGTGGCGCCAATAAAAATGTTATGGCCCAACGTAGCAGATGCATGAATATAGCTACCGCTTTCGATCCCGTTTTTAGGCTCATTTGGGTTGAACCAGGCATTCAGCACCATGCAGAAAGCAAAGTAGGGATTAGCATGTCTGATTAAAGCAAACGAAACGGGTTGTGCAGGTTTGAAATCGAAGGGCACAATCACAGCAGCAGCCTGTGTTGCATATAGCTGTGTTTCGTATTTAGGATTGGCAAAAAAGCAAAGGGTATTGTTATCTGCTTCTTCCAGTTTTCCGGGCAGGGAAATTTCAATTTCGGCATTGCCTTCTACAACAGCACCGGTAATTCTGGCGATTTCAGCAATGCGTATTCCCATAAGTTTATAGCGCAAAAGTAAGTACTAATTCCCAAAGCGTATATTTACCTATATTTGCTTCATGGTCAATGTACTGTTGTTTGGACGGTTGGCAGAGATTTGCGGACAATCAAACTTTGTTTTTGATTTACTGGATACCGATGCCGTATGTGAGAAATTAAAGAACGATTTTCCCGAAATGAAGCCTTTAAGTTTCGCCATTGCCGTCAATCAGGTATTGATCGTGCACAATACCAGGCTTAAAGATGAAGACGAAGTGGCCCTGATGCCGCCCTACAGCGGAGGATAACATGGACGGCTATTTCCGTCGGCATATACAGTTAAATGAAATTGGGGAGGCGGGGCAGCAGAAGCTGCTGGATTCTCGTATATTGGTGATTGGTGCAGGAGGTTTGGGTTGCCCTTTGCTATTAAACCTGGCTTCTTGTGGTGTGGGTTCCATCACAGTAATTGATTTTGATACCATCGAATACCACAATCTGCACAGGCAAGCGCTGTATGCTCCGGGCGATGTGGGAAAACCCAAAGCAGAATGCGCAGTTCATTTTTTAACGGAAAGGTATCCGCATTCTAGGTTCAGTTCGGTACATGCGATGTTTGATGCACAAATGGCGGTTTCAATGGTTTCCGAAGCCGATTTGCTGGTCGATTGTACCGATAATTTGCAGGTTCGCTATCTGTTGGATGACGCAGCCCGTATTTATCAAAAACCATGGGTGCATGCCTCGGTGAGCAAGTTTAATTTGCAGTGGGCACTGTTTCGGCCGCATGTAGGGTATTCCTACAGAAATGTATTTCCGGTGCCACCCAATCCCATGTTTATGGGACAATGCAATACAGAGGGGATTATGGGTGCTGTTCCCGCACTGGCAGGTACGTTACAGGCCAATCTGGTGTTGAATGCGTTGCTGGGTCTGGATGAAGTTGATGGTAAGATTTTTCATATGGATACACGCACCGGACAAACGCTCTGCATAAAATATGAGGCCATGCCGGTCGCAAAGCCGCAGAATGAAGTGGAGTTGTTGAATTTTGACTATCAAGGTTTCTGCCAAAATTTTGACGTATGACAGAAGAGAAAAAACATAAAAAAGTATTTGTGGAAGGGCCTATTACGCCTGCGTTTATTGCGGATAGCCTCGCCAAACATGCTGCCAAACAGAATATTGGTGCGCACAGCATGTTCATGGGGCAGGTGAGGGCCGATGTGAAGGAAGATGGGAAAACCGTTGCCGGGATTGAATATGAGACCTACCATGAAATGGCGATGGAAACCCTACACAACATCCGTGAAGATGCTTTTGCCAAATACAATCTGACCTGTATGCATATTTATCACAGCCTGGGTTCGGTGAGAGCCGGAGAGATTTCGCTATTTGTGTTTACCTCCTCTGCCCACCGCCGCGCTGCCATTGAGGCCTGCGATTACCTGGTGGAGCGCATAAAAAAAGAAGTTCAGGTATGGGGCAAGGAAATATTGGAAACGGGCGAAACCGTCTGGAAAC
>CANHQZ010000047.1 GCA_947463125.1 Flavobacteriales bacterium
GGCCAATTTGTCTAGGTAGCGGGCCAGGGTAAACAAATAATCACTTAAGCGGTTCAGGTAGGTAACAATCATACCATCTATTTCTTCATTATCGGCCAGATACACCACCAAACGTTCCGCCCTGCGGCAAATGCAGCGGGCCACATGGGCATGCGAACCGGGCGCGGTGGCACCGGGTAAAATAAAGTTGCGCAATTCAGGCAAAACCGCTGTCATACGGTCTATTTCATTTTCAAGAAATACAACATCCTCATCATACAATTCGGGTAAAATCACCTTGCTGCCTGCGGCTGATGCCAGATAGGAACCCAATGTAAACAAGCGATCCTGAATAGCCGCGATGGCGGAAACGACCCCGGAATCCTCGCTGCTGCTGCGGATAAGCCCCAGATAACTGTTAAGTTCATCTACTGTTCCGTAGCTCTCCACACGGATGTGGTGTTTTGAAACCCTGTCGCCTCCCAGCAATGCTGTTTTACCGTCGTCGCCCTTGCGTGTATAAATCTTGAATGTCATGTGTATTACCTGCCCGAAAGTTACAACCAAGGCGGTGCTTTTGTTTTGGGTTTGAGCCTATTCACTTGGAAATGTGCAAAAAATTCCGTATATTAAGTATTTGTTTAGCTTGGTTTAAAATCTTAATTGATCATTAACATTGGCTTGAAAATACGCTAATTCAGGGTGGAGACTTTTGTACCAAATAAAAACTCCATTATGAAAAAAATTACGCAATTGTTAATGCTGACCGGACTTAGCGCCGTGGCAGCAAAAGCTCAGTTCATTGAGCAGGTAAACTACATCGGTGCACTGGAAACGGATCCTGTAAAAGACTGGACCACCGGCTGGACCAATTTTAATCCTCAGGCTACAAGCTATGCAGCCATCACCGATGACACCACCTTAAATGCCATCACCACCGGCAGCGGCGGTATTAAGAATATCACCGGCACCCGTACGCTAAATGCCACAGCCGTATACGGTCTAAAAGGACTTATCGTAGTACGCAATGGTGGAACCCTTATTATTCCTGCCGGTACCCTAATTCGTGCGGAAGCAGACGTAAACGCTACTCCCAAAAACTATGCAAGTATCGTAGTGGAACGAGGCGGAAAAATTCAGATTAACGGTACTAAAACTAGCCCTGTTGTGATTACCAGCAACAAAGCCTCCGGCGCCAGAACGCGCGGTGATTGGGGCGGAATCGTAATCTCCGGCAGGGCCAGAAACAACCAGGGCTTAGATGTGCAGGTAGAAGGTTTCAATAACGTAACCGCCGATCCTAACCTGGCCAAATTTGGTGGCACAGACGACAACGACAACAGCGGTTCCATTACCTACCTGCGCATGGAATTTGGCGGTCTGGCTTTCGAACCCAATAAAGAAATCAATGGCCTTACCCTGGGTTCAGTAGGCAAAGGCACTACTTTGCACCACATTCAGGTGAGCTTCATCAACGATGACGGTTTTGAATGGTTTGGCGGCAATGTAAATGCCAAACACCTGATCTCTTACCGCATCACCGATGATGATTTCGATACCGATTTCGGTTGGGGCGGTGCAGTACAATTTGGCATTGCCGTAAGAGACACCACCCAGTATGACCTTACCTACAACGCTCCCAGCGGTGCCAGCACCAGCGAAACTTTCGAGAGCGATAACGATGCTGCCGGTTCAGGCAAAACACCTTACACACGCGGTGTTTTCAGCAACATGACTGTTGTTGGTCCCGTGCAAATCGGTTCGACCTACAGCGCACTGGGTACTGTTACCAAAGCTGCTTTCCGCCGTGGTGCCCGTATCCGTCGCAACAGCCGCCTGAGCATCATCAACTCTGTATTCATGGGTTACCGCAACTTCCTGATGTATGACGGTGACAGCACCTTTAGGGCTTCAGGTGCACGTGACAGTGTATGGAACGAAAATATGCTGTTCCGCAATAACCTTATCGTTAACAGCACAGCCGCAGCCGCTGCCGGATCAAGCAACACAGGTCTGGTAGAAGTAGCCACAGCAAACGCATCTTTCCTAAATCGTTTTGATGGATGGGTTCGCAACGCTGCCACTCAGAATAAAATCAACACCGTTGCATACACCGCAAAAACCGTTTTGGAAGATCCTCAGAATGCTACTGCGCCTAACTTCCGTCCTGTGACTGGCTCACCTGCCCTGAGCGGCTCTAACTTTACCTACAGCCGCCTCGCTGAGTTTGGTGTGTTCAATGGTTTAAACACTATCGAAACTGTGAGTGGTGTAAACTTGTACCCCAACCCTGCGCAGGACAACATCAACCTTGAGTTTGCTTCTACCCAAAGCTTTGATGCTTCGGCAAGAATTGTTGACCTGACCGGTAAAACCGTGATGAGCCTTGGCAACCTGCGCGTAAACGGCGGTTTGAATACCCTGTCAGCAAACATCAGCAACATGAATAAAGGTATCTACCTGATGGTGGTTGAGGGCAGCAAAGGCCGTATCAGCCAGCGCTTTATAGTAAAATAAGGTAATTATTGATCATAGGTTTAGTTCAGAAAGTCCCGCCTGCAAAGGCGGGATTTTCTTTTTAACACCCCATACCTTTGCAATTCCCAATGAATATAGCTGAACTCACTGCGCTGTTTCGTTCACACACCAACGCTGCATTGGCCGAGGGCATGTCACGGTATATGAAGTATCACTTCCCCTATCTGGGCATCCAAAAGCCCCTGCGCAGCAAGCTGGAAAAAGATTTTATTCAGACAAACAAGATCCAAAAGTTTGACGTGCTTAAAGGAATCATCAAAGAATTATGGGAACAACCGGAGCGGGAGTTTCAGTACACAGCCATGGAGCTGATGCTGAAATCCAAAATCTGGAAACACCGGCAAGCAATGGATTTATTAGCATATTGCCTAACGCATAAAAGCTGGTGGGACACGGTGGACATGCTGGCAAGCCGCATGGTGGGGCCTTATTTCCAAGTTTTTCCGGCACAAAGGGATGAAACCATAGAAAACTGGCTGAATGGGGAGAATATGTGGCTGAACCGCACCACACTGATTTTTCAGCTGAATTACAAATCAAAAACGGATGAGGGTTTACTGTTTGCCTGCATAGAAAAACAGATAGATTCCAAGGAGTTTTTCATCCGAAAGGCGATTGGATGGGCACTGCGACAATATGCAAGAACAAATCCTGAATCCGTGGTTGTTTTTGTGGATGCACACAACCTAAGTCCGCTAAGCCGGCGTGAGGCCCTTAAACATTTTTCAAAACCATAAAAAAAGGCCCGTCGTATGACGGACCCTTCTTTTATAAAGCTATCGCTGTAATCAGGAAGTCTTATTTGGTAGCTTTCAGAGAAATGGTGATTTCCATTTCCTTGCTCACGATACCGTCCTTGATTTTCTTCTGGGCAGCTTCAGCCAAGTTCAGGTTTTTGCTGTCGTAGTTAATGCCCCAATCCAGGCGATTGATGGTGGCTTTGCCGGTGGCAGTTACAGTGTTTCCTTCAACCTTGATGGTAGCAGGGAACGTGATTTTGCGGGTGCTGTCGCGCAGGGTGAGGTTTCCGCTCACTTCGTGGGTGTTACCCTCAGAAGCTTTTTCTTCCACGCTCACGATTTCAAATTTACCGGTTGGGAATTTGGCTACGTTGAAGAAATCTTCAGCCATCAGGTGACCAACGAGTTTTTTCTGGTAACCGGTGTCCGTAAGATCGGTGTTTTTGATGCTGTTCATGTCGATGACAAATGAACCGGCAACTACTTTACCACCTTCCACGCTCAGGCTGCCTTCTTTGATACCAATAGTGCCTTTGTGCTCGCTGGCGGCAATGATTTTAGAACCGCGCCATTCAAGAGAACTGTTGGCGGCGTCTACGGTGTACGTTCCCGCATTTTCTCCGGCTTGGGCTGCTGAATCAGCATTTTCAGACTGTTGTGAGTTTCCTCCGCAGGAAGCCAGCATACTCAGTGCGGCAATTCCGGCTACGTAAAACAAGGTTTTTTTCATGGTTTTTTATTTTTTGTTAATTGGTTTTATATGCAAATTTATTTGTTCAAACAAACTTTTACAAGTTTTTTAATAAAATTTTCTATTTCCCGTATTCACCGCCGCTTTCAGATCGAAGAGGATGTGATACAGCCCGTAATATGTTCGGTTGATATACAATGAATGTCTGGAACCCCTCGCCTTCTTGCTATTGCGAACCTCGGGCATTTCTATCAATTTATCGGCAAATTGATAAATTCCCGAAAAGTAAGTTTCGTTGCCAAAATCGAAGGTTTCACAGGTGAAAGGCAGGGTTAGCATGTCGATCATCTCTTTAAACAGCGGGGTAAAGAAAGCAATATCGGCTGCTGTATCATCCGCGTGCAGCAACTCCAATTCTCTGAAAATAGCGCCTGTTTTTTCGCTGTCTTTATAAATTTCTCTGTTTACCAGCTTAAAATAGGGCGTGTAGAAGCGGTCCGGAATCTCTTTTACACAGCCAAAATCAAAGATATTGACGGTGCCGTCTTCCAGAAACAGAAAATTGCCGGGATGCGGATCGGCGTGAACCGTTTTGAGTTCGTGAATCTGAAAATCATAAAAATCCCAAAGTGCCTGTCCTATGCGGTTGCGCACTTCCTGTGAAGGATTGGTGGCCAGAAATTCTTTCAAATGCTTGCCATCCAGCCAGTCCATGGTGATGATTTTATCTGAGGACCACTTGGGATAATACTGTGGGAACCTTAGGTTTTCAATATGGGCACAGGCAGCGCTCAATTCCATACTGCGCTTCAATTCCAGGGTATAGTTGGTTTCTTCCAGCAGTTTGCCTTCTATTTCATCGAAATAATTGTCGATGTCGTTTTTACTCATGTTCAGCAGGCGAACCGCAAAGGGTTTTACCATCCGCAAATCTGAACCAATGGAATTGGCCACACCGGGATACTGAATTTTCACAGCCAGCCACTGGTCTTTTACACGGGCCTTGTGCACCTGTCCGATACTGGCGGCGGCCACAGCCTTGGGCGTGAATTCATCAAAAAAGGCCGTTGGCGGCTGCCCGAAGGCTTTCCTAAAAATCTGGGCCACCAGCGGCGACGATAGCGGCGGTGCGGAATATTGCGATAGCTGAAATTTCTCCTGATACTCTCTCGGCAGAATTCCCCTGTCCATACTCATCATCTGAGCCACCTTGAGGGCACTGCCTTTCAGCGTGCTCAGGGTTTCATAAATATCACCCGCATTGTCTTTGTGCAGTTCTTCCCTGCTCACATCCGCATTTACCAGCTTTTTGGCATAATGCTTCAGGTAATTGCCCCCCACTTTTACCCCGGCACCTGCAATGTGTGCCGCACGCTCTATGCGCGTTTTGGGTATTCTCTCCTGCGTTTTCAACGATTAAGAAAAAGATTTCTTTGCCCTTTGAAACATAAACTTGCCGAAATCCAGCACCTCATCAAATAGGTTTTCACCCATCAGTTTAAAACCTATGTTTACCGTCTTTTCAATAGCTGCATCGGTGTCTTCAAAATCATTGGATGTGTCTTTCAGCCAAAAGTTCAGCAGAAACAGGGTTTGTACCCAAAGCCCGTGCTTGAACTGGTCCGAAACAAACTTTCTATCGGCGATTTGTCCGGCGCTGATACCTGCAGATACAATACCGGAGGCATAATCCAAAAAGGCGTGTCTAAAATCCTGCAAGGCCGAATCCATGGGGTTGATACCCTTCATAGACTTTTCTGCCAGCATAAGCACATAACTCCTGTATTGCATGAGTTCCTGGGTCCAGAGGAAATAAAAGGCGCTCAATTTCTCAGCAGCGCTGAATTCCCCATACTGTGCATCGGCTTCCAGTTTGTGACGGGTAGCGTCGAAAACATACACCCAGAAGTAGCGGTCCAGTGCTTCAAAATTGCTGAAATGCGCAAAAAAATCCGCATCCGACTTTTTCAGTTTTTTCATGAAAATGTAAACCGATTCCGGCTTTTTGCCATGCTCCAGCTGAAACTGAAGGTACTTTTCCAGCAATGATGATTTGTCCATACGTTGATAACGCATAGATAACCCGTAAACAGGGGTTTTTGTTTGGGTAAAAAACTAAAATTTATGCGTAGCGGTTGCCCACCCACACAAAGCGGCGGTTCACATATTCGGGGGTGGTGAAACCGGCGTTTCCGCTGGGGTTTCCACCCGATACGTGAAAATCGCTGAAAGCAGCGTGCTGGTTCACAAAGGCAGCTCCTGTAAAGTTGAAGCTCACGGGTGTGAAAGCGGCATTCATGGCTTCTGCCACTTCGGCTTTAAAGCTATCCTGTGTGGTGTAGCAAAGGCAGGTAATGGCACCCAGTTCAGCAGCAGAAGCCGCAGCCAGCTTCAGGCTTTCGGCGCTGTTGGCGGTTTTAATCACAAACACAGCCGGTCCAAAACACTCGTGTTTCCAAACACCTGCATTGGCAGCGTCGGTAACCATTACCACAGGGCTTTTCATGCGGGCATCGGGAAACTCAGGATGCGGAACCGGAATGCTGTCGAGGGCCACGGTTGTATGCTTTTTGGCTTCGTCCACGCGGCTCACGGTGAGGTCATTCTGAATGGCTCCCAGCGTATACGGACCCATTTTGGGATTTTCTACCAGACCTTTCACCGCGTTGCTGATACCGGCTACCACCTCATCAAAGCTCAGATGACCTTCGGCAGTGGCGATTCCTGCTTCGGGTACAAAAATATTCTGGGGAGCGGTACACATTTGTCCGCTATACAAACAGGCACTGAAAGCAATATTGCCAAACACAGCCTGAGCATCGTTCACAGAATCGAGGATAATGCTGTTCACACCGGCTTTTTCAGTAAAGGTTATTTTCCCCGGCATGGCTTCAATCACATCACCAAAAGCAGAACCTCCTGTGTAGTCAATCAGCTTCACATCGGAATGTTCTGCCAGCTTTTTAGTAATGGGGCTTGACAAAGTATCCGGAGCCATCTGTACCACATTGGCCGGCAGGCCTGCTGCAGTCAGCGCCTTTTGAATTTCTTCGAGCACAATAGCAATGGGCAGTATGCTCTTAGGGTGTGGCTTCACAATCACGGGATTGCCTGCTATCAAAGAGGCATACAGCCCGGGAACTGTATTCCAGGTGGGAAATGTGCTGCAACCAATCACCAGCGAAATGCCGCGGGGAATGGGATTAAAATCTTTCTTAATCTGAAGATCGAACTTACCCATGGGTTTTACCCAATCTACGGAACGGGTAAAGCGGGTGAGTTCCTGGTATGCCAGGCTCAGCACTTCCATGGCACGGTCATTGGCGTGGGGGCCGCTGGCCTGAAAGCTCATCACAAAGCTTTGTCCGGTGGTGTGCATGGTAGCGTAGGCGATCTCAAAAAATCGCTCAGATACGTTGTTCAGCGACTGTACCAGAATTTCGGCACGCTTTTCAACCGGTGTATGCTTCCACGCAGACCAGGCATTGCGGGCATACGCCACCAGGTCTTCGGCCTCGTAATACGGATATTGCACCCCCAGCCCCACCATCATGTAGGGAGAAACCTCCTCGCCCACCCTGCTGCTGTGCGGGTTTTCAGCCAGACCGCTGAAATCGGTGTTCAGATGCTTTTGAAAAGTCTCCAGTCCTTTGGCATTGGCATCTTCTGCGTAAGCCTTGGGATTTTCGGGATAAGCAGCATAGAATTGTCTGTTTTTTTGTGCCTCAATGGCTTGCTGTATTTGGTTTTGGGCTTGTGTGCTCATGATTTGTGTTTTATATGTTAGGCCTGTCCGGTTTGTCCACCGAAATTCAGCGGAATGGTTGGATTGGACTCGTTTTCATCCAGTTCGATTTCTCCGAAAGTATGTTCAAATTTGGCGATATTATCTCCCAGGGCAAACAACAGACGTTTGGCATGCTGCGGAGCCAGGATGATGCGGGATTTTACCTTTCCTTTGGGCACGCCGGGCATCAAACGCACAAAATCCACGATGACCTCAGTGTTGCTATGGGTGATGATGGCAAAATTGCTGTAAGTACCGTCGGCTACTTCATCAGAAATTTCTATGTCTATCGGGGTATTGGTATTTTCCATAAATAAATTTTTAAAACAATTGTAACAGCAAAGATACTGAAGGTGCGGGCAAGCATGAAAAAAAATGGTAAGTTTGTATTAAACCTGAACCCTATCCAATCGTCTAAAACATGATGAAAAAAACCGTACTCGCCTTGTCATTGTTGTTTGCGGGCCGTTTATTGGCCCAAACACCCAACTGGAGCGAACATATAGCCCCCATATTATTCAACAACTGCACAAACTGTCACATTGACGGCGGTATTGCTCCGTTTTCACTGGTGGGATATGAAAAAGCCGTGGCCTATGCAGGCGGTATAAAAAGTGCAACGTCAAATCGCACAATGCCACCATGGCCTGCCGATTTGCAATATCAGCGTTACGCCCATGAGCGTGTGCTGAGCAACGAAGAAATCAGCGCCATTGCCAACTGGGTAGATGGTGGCATGCCCAAAGGCGATACCACAAAGGCGCCTGCGAAACCTGTTTTGAAAAAAGGCGGCACCATTACCAATCCCACCCGAAATCTCAAAATGCCCGATTACACGGTAAAAACAACTTCAGATGAATACCGCTGCTTTGTATTGCCCACAGGCTTTACCCAGGATCAGTTTCTGACTGCCATTGAAGTTATACCGGGTAACCTGCGTGTGGTGCACCATGCACTTATTTTTCATGATACCGGCTCAAAGCCTGCGCAACTGGACGCGGCAGACCCCAAACCCGGCTATTTAAGCTTTGGCGGCACCGGTAGCAGCACTTCTGACCTCATCGGCATATGGGTGCCGGGTTCAGAACCCTACTTCTTCCCCAACGGATTTGGTATCAAACTGCTAAAAAAAGGAAACATCGTGCTGCAGATTCACTATCCGGGCGGGGTAAATAATGTGATTGACAGCACACGGGTAATCCTCAAAACCACCACTGCACCCCAAAGGCAGGTAGCTATTCAACCCGCGCTGAATCACAATGCTCCCAACCTGCAAAACGGCCCGCTCTATATCCCGGCGAATCAGGTGAAATCTTTCAACAACAAATATGACTTGCCCCTGGATGTTTCCGTGTTTACAGTTGGACCTCACATGCACCTGATTGGCAGTTCCATCAAGGCCTTTGGTGTCACACCCAACAAAGACACCATCCGCTTTGTAGACATACCCAAATGGGATTTCCACTGGCAGCGTTCCTATACGTTCCGCAAGGTGGTAAAACTGCCTTCGGGCACCAGTTTGCGCGGCCAGGCTACATACAACAACACTTCCTCCAATCCGCTCAACCCCAACAGCCCTCCGCAGGCCGTATCGCTGGGAGAAGGCACCGGTGATGAAATGTTTCTTGTGTATTTTTGGTTTACCCTTTATCAGCCCGGTGATGAAAATATCATCATTGATAATTCTGTACTCAAAAATGTGAGCAAAACATCGGTAATAAAAACAGAGGCCACCCGCATCTATCCCAATCCCACTTTAGATTTTGCATGGGTTTCCGACATTCGTTTTACCGAAGGCACATACCACTGGAGCATCACAGACATGACAGGCAAAATCATTTTGAAGGGCTCTGATATAATGCAAAGCGGAAAACGCTGTAAAATTTCTGTGTCTGATTTACCCCCGGGTGCCTATCAGATTTCGGTTCAGCAAGGCAATATACGCTTCAACGGCCGCCTGCTGAAGCAGTAATTATTTTACGCAGGTAACCGAAATTTCAACGAGAGCATCCTTGGGAAGCCTGGATACTTCAACGGTTTCGCGGGCAGGATAAACTTCATTGGTGAAATAACTGCCATAAACGGCATTCACTTTGGGAAAATCGTCCATGCTTTTCAGAAATATCGTAGTTTTCACAATATGGCTGAATTCCAGTCCGGATGCCGTTAACAGGGCTTTGATGTTTTCCATAACCTGTTTGGCCTGGGCCTCCACTCCGCCTTCCGCCATTTGTCCGGTTTCGGGATGAAGCGCAATTTGTCCGGAAAAGTACCAGGTATTGCCGGCACGCACGCCCTGACTGTAGGGCCCGATGGGCGCAGGGGCATTTTTTGTAAAAATCGTTTCTCGCATGATGGTTTGCTTATTTTTGTGGCTGCATGAAAACAGGAATACTGGCATCAACAGACAGGCGAAATGCCTGGCCGTCGGGTAGCGAAGCCCATTCGCAGATTTCATGGGTGCAAAATAGCCAAGATGCTGCGCATTTCGATGTTTTTATCGATTTGAATTTTGACGCGCATCCGGAACGCATCCGCGATTATGCGGGCAACACCCAAACCCTGTTCCTGCTGAGTGCCGTTAACCACACACCCGAAGCTGCTTTTTTTAATGCAGGCCTGCCCTATCGGGGCGAAAAAATATTTGGCATCAACGCCATTCCCGGTTTTCTGGAAAGAAGTACCCTGGAAATATCAGATCCGTTTGGCAAAAAAGAAGAAGTTGCAGATTTGCTGAATGCGTTGCCCTTTAGCACCTTAGAATGGGTAAAAAGCCGCGTGGGGATGGTCACTCCGCGCATTGTTTTCATGATTATTAACGAAGCGTACTACACCATGCAGGAAGGCACTGCCGCCGCCCCCGATATTGACACGGCCATGAAACTGGGAACAGCCTATCCGCACGGTCCGTTTGAGTGGAAGGAAAAATGTGGTATCGCCAATGTTTACCGCACCTTGGAAGCCATGTATGAAGATACCAAAGAAGAGCGCTACAAGATTTGTCCGGCGCTAAAAACCGAGTTTCTTAAAGGAAACATTCTTTAAAACTGCCCCGCCCTCAGCATTACTAGGGTGCAAGCCTCCAGATAGGGAATCTTCGCAGCATCCAGTTTATTCATCAGCTCGGAATTTTCGGTTCCCGGATTGAAAATAACCCTGCCGGGTCTCAATGAAACTATAGTATCATAAATTGCAACCTGATGCATCGGATTGAGATACAAGGTAATAGTATCCACCGTTTGTAAATCTACAGGGACAGCCCGCAAAATTGGCAAACCTTGAACTTCACTGCCCGATTTACCGACCAATACAGGGTTATGGCCATATTCCAGCAACATCATGGTAGCCATGTGGCTGTAGCGCATGGGGTTTTCGGAAGCACCCAGAATCAAAACGGTTTCAGGCATGATGCAAAGTTAAGGCTGCCGCTTCGGCACAGCGCACACCATCCAGCGCCGCGCTGATGATTCCACCCGCATAGCCGGCTCCTTCCCCGCACGGATAGAGGTTTTGCACCTGCGGATGCTGTAAATTTTCTTTGTCTCTGGGAATACGTACGGGACTGCTGGTGCGGCTTTCCACGCCGACCAGAATGCCATCGCGGGTGCGAAAACCTTTCATCTTGTTGCCCAACACCTGCAAGGCCCCGCGTATGCGCGATCCCACATCTTCACTCAACACCTCATCCATTTTTCGGGGTGCAATGCCGGGTATGTAAGAGCATTCGGGCAAATCGGAAGACAACTTGCCATTGACAAAATCTTCAATCCGCTGCGCGGGCGCCGTAAGGTTTCCGGCGGTCTCAAAAGCCTTCTGCTCCCATAAAGCCTGGTAATGCATGGCTTTCAGCGGACCGTGCTGCTCGAATGCTGCGAAATCCTTCTCATCCACAGATACCACAAAACCGCTGTTGGCAAATTTTCCGTTTCGCTTGCTGGGGCTCCATCCGTTCACCACCACTTCGCCCGGGGCGGTCGATGCCGGCGCTATAATGCCACCGGGACACATGCAAAACGAAAAAACGCCGCGGCCGTTTACCTGCTCCACAAGGGAATAAGAGGCCGGCGGCAAAAGATTTTCAGAGGCATTGCACTTGTATTGTATGGTATCAATCAGCTCCTGTGGGTGCTCCAAACGCACGCCCAGGGCAAAAGGTTTGGCCTCTATATGAACTTCTTTTTGATGCAATAAAGTAAAAATATCGCGGGCGCTGTGTCCCGTAGCCAGAATCAAGGCCTGAACAGGCCATTTTTTGCCGTTTTGGGTGTGAATTTCCCTGATTTTTCCGTTTTCAAGGGTAAAATCCACCATTTTTTGGCCAAAATGCACTTCTCCGCCACAGGCGATGATATGTTCCCTGATATGTTCAATTATACCGGGCAATTTATTGGTTCCTATGTGGGGATGCGCCTCCCAGGTAATGGCCGAGGTAGCCCCGTGGTGAACCAGCTCCTGTAAAATTTTGGCTACATCGCCGCGTTTGGTGCTTCTGGTGTAAAGCTTTCCATCACTATAAGTGCCGGCCCCGCCTTCGCCAAAGCAATAATTGCTGTCTTCATCCACGATGTGATCTTTGTTCAGCACCGCCAAATCACGCCTGCGCTCCTTTACCGGCTTGCCACGCTCCAGCACAACGGGCTTAAACCCTTGCTCAATCAAAGACAAAGCCGCAAACAATCCCGCAGGGCCGCTGCCAATGATATGCACCGGAACAGCATTGTGCACGTCACGGGCCAAAAACCCCTGCGCCGCGGGGGGTAATTCGCCTGCTCCATAAACATCGGCAGTGATAATGAAAAAAGGCTGCCTGCCACGTGCATCCAGGCTGCGCTTGCGCCACACCACCGTGGCGCCTGCCATTCCCGCAGCTTCGCAAAAACGCTGATTTACAAGCAAGGCATCGGCATTTTCAGAAGGGGTAAATGTTAACTGGATGCTTTTGGGCATAATTTCCTTTGCAAAAGTACGCCAAACAAAACACGGATAACGGTGCTTGGCATTTCTGTTTTACCTTTGCAAGCATGAGCGAAACGGTAGTCAGCGGCATACGCCCCACAGGCAAGCTGCACTTGGGCAATTACTTTGGCGCGGTACAAAACTTTTTAAAATTTCAGGAAGCCCATCCCTGCTATTTTTTTATTGCCGATTACCACAGCCTCACTACGCATCCCACACCCGAAGATTTAGGCGGTAGTGTATACCGCGTATTTGCCGAATACCTGGCCCTGGGACTGGATCCCGAAAAATGCACGCTGTACCTGCAAAGCGATGTTCCCGAAGTGGCTGAATTGTACCTGTTCCTCAACATGAATGCTTACCTCGGCGAACTCGAAAGGGTGAGCAGCTTTAAGGAAAAAGTGCGCAGCCAGCCGAACAACATAAACGCAGGTCTGCTTACCTATCCGGTGCTGATGGCGGCCGACATCCTCATTCACCACGGAACCCGCGTGCCTGTGGGCAAAGACCAGGAACAACACCTCGAAATGGCCCGCACCTTCGGCAACCGCTTCAACCGCATGTACAACACCGAATACTTCAAAGAGCCCTTCGCCATTGGTTCGGATGAGGGTTTGGTGAAGGTACCCGGACTGACCGGCGGTGGCAAAATGAGCAAAAGCGCCGGCGAAGCGGATAACATTTACCTCGACGATGAACCCGAAGTGCTGCGCAAAAAAATCATGCGGGCGGTGAGCGACAGCGGTCCTGCGGAGCCCGGCAGCGCCAAATCTCAGCCGGTGCAAAACCTGTTTGACCTGATGGCGCTGGTGTGCAAACCCGATGTAATTGCACACTTCGACGAAACCCATAAAAACGGCACCATCCGCTACGGCGATTTGAAAAAACAGCTGGCCGAAGACATGGAAACCTTTGTGGCTCCGCTAAGAAGCCGCATTCAGGATATGCTAAACAACAAGGAACTGGTGACCAAAGCCGCCAAACGCGGCGCCGAGAAAGCCCGTGAAAGCGCTGCCAAAACCATCACTGAGGTGCGCAGCATGATGGGCTTCAGGGGCTTCTGATTGGTTTATTTGGAAATCTCAATTATTTTTCGTATATTGATATTTCGTGGCATCTGCCAAAAATTCTGCCCATTGTTCTGCATTATGCTTTAATTTGCAATTGAAAACATGGACATTTCCATTGTCATACCCCTGCTAAACGAGGCGGAAAGCCTGCCGGAACTGTACGCGTGGATCAAGCGTGTTACCGACGAACACAAGCTTTCCTACGAAGTTATCTTTATTGATGACGGCAGCAACGACAGCTCCTGGAAAGTGATTTCAGACCTCAGCAATCAGGATCCTGCCGTGAAAGGCATACGTTTCCGCAGAAACTATGGCAAAAGTGCGGCCCTGAATGAAGGTTTTAGCATCGCCGAAGGTGAGATTGTCATTACCATGGATGCCGATCTGCAGGACTCCCCCGATGAAATTCCCGGCCTGGTGGCCATGATCCGCGAAGAGAACTACGATTTGGTTAGCGGGTGGAAAAAGAAACGTTACGACAACGCACTCACCAAAAACCTGCCTTCCAAATTATTTAACTACACCAACCGCAAACTCAGCGGCATCAAGCTCAACGACATGAACTGCGGCCTCAAAGCCTACCGCAATGAGGTGGTAAAAAACATTGAAGTGTATGGCGACATGCACCGCTACATCCCTGTGATTGCCAAAAATGCCGGTTTCAAACGCATTGGCGAAAAAGTGGTAGAGCACCAGGCCCGTAAATATGGCAAGAGCAAATTTGGGCTGGAACGCTTTGTAAACGGATTTCTGGATTTGCTCACCATTTTGTTTATGGGCAAATTCGGCAAGAAACCCATGCACTTCTTCGGCGTACTGGGCATATTATCGTTTTTGATTGGTTTCGGCATAGCCGCCTGGCTGCTGATTGATAAAGCCATTCATGTGTGGCAGGGAACCCCCGCCCCCAAAGTGGCCGATTCAGCGTTTTTCTATATAGGCCTGGTGGTAATGGTTATCGGCACACAGCTGTTTCTGGCCGGTTTCCTGGGCGAACTTATCAGCCGCTCCCACCCCGACCGCAACCGCTATCAGGTTTCTGAAACGACCTTCAGCACCCGATGAAAGGCAAGCACATTGTGATTGTGGGTCCGGCCCATCCCCTGCGCGGCGGACTGGCTACCTTTAACGAAAGACTTGCGCGCGAACTGTCCAAAGAAAATACCGTTACCCTGCTGTCTTTTTCACTCCAGTACCCCGGATTTTTGTTTCCCGGCCAAACCCAGTTTACCGACGAGCCTGCCCCCGAAGGCCTTCATATTGATACGGCGCTAAATTCCGTCAATCCCTTCAACTGGTTATCGGTGGGACGCAAATACAAAAAACTACGCCCCGACCTCATCATCTTCCGCTACTGGATGCCCTTTTTCGGGCCCTGTTTTGGCACATTTGCAAGGATTGTGAAGCAGAACAAACACACCAAGGTGGTTTGCATTGCCGACAACATCATACCCCACGAACGCCGCTTTTTCGACAAGCCTTTCAATGCCTATTTTCTGCCTGTACTCGATGGCGCTGTTACCATGAGCCGCAAGGTTTTGCAGGATCTGGAAGATTTTCAGTTCAAAAAACCCAAACTATACAACCCGCATCCGCTGTATGATAACTTTGGCGATGCCCTGCCCCGTGAACAGGCCCTGCAGGAGCTGGGTTTGCCCGCCGATGGACGTTATCTGCTGTTTTTTGGGTTTATCCGGCGCTACAAAGGCCTGGATTTGCTGCTCAGTGCCATGGCCGATGAGAA
>CANHQZ010000048.1 GCA_947463125.1 Flavobacteriales bacterium
ACAGGGCGTCATTCTGATAGAAGAATGTTTGAGTTCTGTAAAGCGAGCCATTCAAAATAATCTGACTTGCATTTTTTGAGTTTTTTCTCGCGAATAAGCGCGCCTTTTTTAGTGGAATGAGCTTCTACATAAATTAACTGCCATGGCAATTTACCGGAAGTAAATCTCGACAGTCCGCTATTATGCTCTTCGAGTCGTTTTTTATAATCTTCAGTAAATCCTTTGTAGTAAGTTCCGTCTTTCAGACTTTTGAGTATGTATACGTAAAACATAACAAAAAAGCCCCGATGTGGGGCTTTCCTTGCGGACCGGACGGGGCTCGAACCCGCGACCTCCGCCGTGACAGGGCGGCATTCTAACCAGCTGAACTACCGATCCGTTAGAACTTTATGTTCACCATTCTTTCGAACGGGACTGCAAAAATAAGACATCCTTTCAAATTGTCAAACATCAAAAATAAAATTTATTCTTTTCCCGCAACCCTCAAAAACACATACCCTGCCACCGCTGCTACCACACTGCCGCACAGCACCGCCACCTTGCTCAGTTCTACCGACGCTGTATCAGAAAAGGCCAGGTTGCTTACAAAAATGGCCATGGTGAAGCCGATGCCGCCCAGCATGCCCGCCCCCCAGATGTGTGAAAAGGAAACGCCGGTGGGCAGTTGCGCGGCTTTAATCTTCACAGACAGGACCGACGCCAGGTAAATTCCGAGCGGTTTTCCTAAGATCAGGCCGGCGGCAATGCCCAGCGGTAAGGTTCCGGTGAGTGTGTTAAAAATGCCCGAATGCATCGGTATGGCTGTATTTGCCAGGGCAAACAACGGCAGTATAATCCAGGCTACGGGCTCATGCAATTTGTCCATGAGATAAGCCGATGGCGATGCGTCTTCTTCTTTTTTGCCAAATGGAATGGCAAAGGCCAGCAATACCCCGGTAATGGTGGCGTGTATGCCGCTTTGCATCATGCAATACCAAAGTAACACCCCAACCGGTAAATACAACCACAGGGTTTTTATGCCGCTGCGTTTGCAAATCAGTAAAAATCCCAAAACGCCCAGAGCAGCTGAAAGCCATAGCCATTGCACACCTTGTCCGTAGAATATGGCGATTACCAGTATGGCGCCCAGATCATCAATCATGGCCAGCGCGGTTAAAAATACCTTTAATGATGCGGGAACCCGATTTCCCAGGGCGCTCATGATGGCCATGGCAAAGGCAATATCGGTGGCGGTAGGGATGCCGGCGCCTCGCCACAGTTCGGAGTGGTTTGCGTTGATGGCAAAATAAATCAGTGCGGGAAACAGCATGCCCCCAATGGCAGCAATGACAGGCAACATGGCTGTGCGGCGGTCGCTGAGTTCGCCGGTTAGCAGCTCCCGTTCAATTTCCAGACCCACCAGCAGGAAAAAAATGGTCATCAGCCCGTCGTTTATCCAGTGGGTGATGCTGTGGGCGTGCAATCCGGGCAGGTAAGGATCCAGTTGAATTTGCCAGAAATGCAGCCAAGCGTTTGCCATGCCTGAATTGGCCAAAATCATAGAAATGGTTGCACAGATAACCAGCAAAGCCCCTCCGGAGGCCAGTTTGCCATAAAATTCCAGAAACAGGCGGGTCAGCGCCTGGTTTTTAACCGTGTTGATAACCCGTTTCACGAAGGCAAATTTAGGTTTTAACTTCGCATGCTGTGACAGACCATGCGGTTTTCATGCGGCGCTGCCTTGAACTGGCCCAACGTGGGCAGGGTCACGTATCGCCCAATCCCATGGTGGGGTCTGTGATTGTATATGAAGGCAAAATAGTGGCTGAGGGTTGGCACCAGCAATACGGCGGCCCCCACGCAGAACCCAACGCCCTTGCGGCTTTGCCGGCTGGGATTCCCTTAAAAGAATGCACACTATATGTAAACCTTGAGCCATGCTCCCATCACGGGAAAACCCCGCCCTGCGCAGGTTTGCTGGTAGAAAAAGGCCTTGGCAAAGTGGTGACAGGCAGTGGAGATCCCAATCCGTTGGTTAACGGCCGTGGTATTCAGCTGCTGAAAGATGCCGGAATTGCCGTGGAAACGGGGGTTTTGCAGGATGCATGCGATGAACTGAACCGCCGGTTTATGGTTTTTCACCGCGAAAAAAGACCTTTTATCATTTTGAAATGGGCCTGTACCGCCGATGGTTTTATGGCACCGGAAAACCGCGAAAGAATTCAGATTAGCGGAGAAGAGGCCAGAGTGATGCTTCATCGCTGGCGGGGAGAAGAGGATGCGGTGCTGATTGGCGCCAATACCGCCATTATGGATAATCCCATGCTGGATACGCGTTTGTATCCCGGAAAAAATCCGCTGCGCGTGGTATTGGACCCAAATCTGAGGGCTCCGCAATTACAGGGAGATTTACCCACCCTGGTGCTGAATTCCCTTGTGCAGAAAAAAGAAGGAAACTGCGAGTGGCTCAAAATGCCACAGGACTTTGCTGTGGCGGATGTTTTGGAGATATTGTATCAAAAACAAATAGCGTCCGTGCTGGTGGAAGGCGGTCCCGAAACGCTGAAACGCTTTATGGAAAGCGGCTTTGCCGATGAGATACGAATAATTCGAAGTAAAAATGTACGCATTCAAAAAGGAATTGAGGCTCCCAAGATGAACTCTGTTCCGAATAAAACAGAAGAAACAGAAACCGATATGATTGAATTTTACGGGAGGGAAAAAGCCTAATGTGGTTGATTTTTAGCATCCTGAGCAGTGCCGCGCTCATGGTGATTTTCAAATTTTTTGCAAGGTTTGAAATCCGGGTTTTCCCTTCTATTGTAGTGAATTACGTTACCTGCTTTGTACTGGGAAATGTATTGCTGGGTGAAAAGAATATTGCAGCTGAAGCAGTATGGACACAGCACTGGTTTCCATATGTAGTGGGTATGGGATTGCTTTTTATATCCGCATTTTACCTGATGGGTATGGGAACAGGTCTGGCCGGGGCGGGAGCTACTTCGGTAGCTGCCAAAATGAGTGTTGTGATTCCGGCGGCCGTGAGTTTAGTTGTATTTCATGAAGAGCCCGGTTTTTTCATCATACTGGGCATGCTGTTATCCATTTTCTGCGTGTATCTCATGCGTCCGGAAAATAGCGAGGATAAGGGCAACCGCGGACTTTGGATCTTACTGCTGGTGTTTTTGGGATCGGGGATGGTTGACACAGGATTAAACCTGGTAAAGCACCATTTCGGCGCTGATGTAGATGATTACACCATGAGCACTGTGATGTTTGGCGGTGCGGGTTTGATTGGTTTGGTATTGATGTTTTTCCGCAAAGGGCAGTTGCCCGGAATGAAGGAATTGTTGGGCGGAGTGGTGCTGGGTTGTACAAATTATGCCTCGCTGATTGCTATGTTTGGTGCTATCGGAAATTACAAAGGCGAGACAGCCTGGTTTTTTGCGGTTAATAATATTGGTGTGGTGTGGGTGAGTACGCTCATTTCCATGTTGTTTTTTAAAGAGAAAATCAGCAAAATGGGATATGCGGGGCTATTGCTGGCTGCGGTTGCCGTTTTGCTTATGAATGTGCATGCTTTTTTCGGATGAATATACCGAACCGGCCGGCAACGGCGAATCTTCCCTGCGTGAGCGGGGCAGCAAGTTTTTGGGTTACGTCTTTCCGGTACACACTGAAACAGCATTAAAGCAGTATTTACAACAAATTAAGCAGCAATATCCCGACGCTACGCACCATTGCTATGCCGTGGTAATGCACCCCGATCAGTCCTATCAGCGAAGCACGGATGACGGCGAGCCTTCCAATACTGCGGGCAGGCCGATTTTGCGGGCTATTTTATCTGCAGGCCTCACCAATGTGCTGGTTATTGTTGTAAGATATTATGGTGGCACCCAACTGGGAATTCCGGGTCTGATAAAGGCATACGGAGATACCGCGCAGTTGGCGCTGCAGCATGCAGGCCGTGCGCCAAAATTCATGGAAGATGAATTGCTGCTGGCAACAGATTTTGAACATGAGCAGGATATTTACCGGTTGACGGAAAAGTTGGGGGGCAAAATCGTGCAAAGGGATTATTCAAATGACATTAAAATAGTTTTGCGCATCCGACGGAGCGAGATAGTAAAATGTAAAAAAATGCTCTCCGATTTTCCGCGTATTTCCTTGCTGAAAGGTTAATATATAGCAGGTAATTTTGTCCAAATGGGCTATATTTGCGGCTCGCTATGAACAAGATTAAAGTTGCTAACCCTGTAGTGGAACTCGATGGTGATGAAATGACCCGTATTATCTGGCATTTTATCAAAGACAAACTCATTCTTCCTTACCTGGATATTGACATTAAATATTACGATCTGGGCATGGAAAACCGCGATGCTACTGATGATAAGGTGACTGTTGAAGCGGCGGAGGCTATCAAACTATACAACGTGGGTATTAAATGTGCCACTATCACTCCAGATGAGGCCCGTGTAAAGGAATTCAACCTGAAGCAAATGTGGAAGAGTCCCAACGGCACCATCCGAAACATCTTGGACGGAACCGTTTTTCGCGAACCCATTGTGTGCAGTAATGTGCCTCGTCTGGTACCCAACTGGACTGCCCCTATCTGCATTGGCCGTCACGCTTTCGGCGATCAGTACCGCGCCACCGATTTTGTGACCAAAGGCAAAGGCAAACTGACCGTAAAGTTTGAAGGTGAAGATGGAACTGTGCAGGAGTTTGAAGTATACAATTTTAAGGGCGACGGCGTAGCACTCGCCATGTACAATACCGATGAGAGCATTGCCGGTTTTGCCCGCAGCTGTTTCAATATGGCCATATCCAAAGGCTGGCCATTGTATCTCAGCACCAAAAACACCATTCTGAAAAAATACGATGGTCGTTTCAAGGATATTTTTGAAAACATCTATCAGACCGAATTTAAGGCGGCTATGGATGCCAAAGGCATTACCTACGAGCACCGCCTGATTGATGATATGGTGGCCAGCGCACTTAAGTGGAACGGCAATTTTGTTTGGGCTTGTAAAAACTATGACGGCGACGTGCAAAGCGATACCGTTGCACAGGGCTTTGGTTCACTGGGTCTGATGACCAGCGTATTAATTACGCCCGATGGTAAAACCGTTGAGGCAGAAGCGGCCCACGGAACGGTTACCCGCCACTACCGCATGCACCAGCAAGGCAAGAAAACCAGCACCAATCCTATTGCCAGCATTTTTGCCTGGACACGCGGTCTGGAGCACAGGGGCAAACTGGACGAAAACCAGGCTCTGATTGATTTCTGCCAAACTTTGGAAAAAGTGTGTGTGGAAACCGTAGAAAGCGGTAAAATGACGAAGGATCTGGCAGTTTGCATCTATGGTGACAAGGTTACGGACGGTCAGTACATGCACACCGAAGATTTTCTGGAAGCCATCAATGCAGAGCTGAAGGCAAGGTTGCAGAAATAACCCACCCTGAAAACTACAACGCTACACTCTACACTCTACACTCTACACTCTACACTAAAACATATTCTTCATCCTGTCAAAAAAGGATTTATCCTTTTCTTCGGGCTTGAAGTTCTTGCTATCCTGCAGTTTTAGCAATTGGTCTTTTTCTTCAGAGCTTAATTTTGTAGGCACATACACTTGTATATGGATCATCTGATCGCCGGTGCCGTAGCCGTTCAAATCGGGGAAACCTTTGCCTTTCAGGCGCAGCACCTTGCCGGGCTGTGTTCCGCTCTCAATCTTGATTTTGGCGGCGCCGTCCAAAGTGGGAACCTCTACTGAAGCGCCCAGTGCGGCTTCGGGGAAGGACAGCCACAACGTATAAATAACGTGGTTGCCATCGCGCTGCAGTTCCTCGTGCTCGATTTGTTCAATCAGCACAATCAGGTCGCCCGCAGGGCCGCCACCCGGTCCGGAATTACCCTGCCCGTTTACGCTGAGCTGCATGCCTTCGGCCACACCGCCCGGTATTTTGATGGTGGTTTCAAATTCCTGTCCCACCAGGCCTTGCTCATTGGCTTCGCGGGGTTTTGATGTGATGGTGCGCCCCATGCCCTGACAAACCTGACAGGGCGCTGTGGTGGCCATCTGGCCCAGGAAGGTATTGGTTATTTTGCGCACACTTCCGATGCCTCCGCAATTTTTACAATCGCTGTACTGCACGCCCTCGGCCTCAATCATGCGGCGGTATTTTACCTTTTTCTCCGCGCCATGGCGCATTTCGGCCAGGGTGAGTTTGATGCGGATACGGATGTTGCTGCCGGGCTGTCTTCTCGGGCCACCGCCGCGTCTTCCGCCTTGTCCGCCAAAGAAGGAACCAAAAAAGTCGTTGTCACCAAAAATATCTCCAAACTGGCTGAAGATATCGTCCATGTTGAAACCGCCACCGCCGCCGGCTCCGCCCATGCCTGCATGGCCAAACTGGTCGTAGCGCTGTTTTTTCTCGGGGTTGCTCAGGGCATCGTAGGCTTCGGCAGCCTCCTTGAATTTTTCTTCGGCTTCTTTGTCATCCGGATTTTTATCGGGGTGATACTTGATGGCAAGCTTGCGGTATGCCTTTTTAATTTCATCCGCAGTCGCATTGCGTGAAACACCCAGTATATCGTAGTAATCGCGTTTTGCCATGGTTTATTATTCTCCTACAACCACTTTGGCAAATCTAAGCACATGGCCGTTCAATAAATAGCCTTTTTCCACTTCGTCTATCACCATGCCCTTGTCGGCCTCGGTGGGAGCGGGGAATCGGGTGATGGCCTCGTGAAACTCCACATCAAAGGGTTTGCCTTTGCAATCCATGGGTTTTACACCGCGGCCTTCCAGTTGTGAAATGAGTTTTTTATAAATAAGCTCAAAGCCTTCCAGCCCCGATTTTACAGAGCTATCGGCATTTTCAAGAATTTTAAGGGCACGCTCAAAATCATCCACAATTTCGAGCATAGACAAAATGACATCCCGTCCGGCGGTCTGAAGCAATTCAAAACGCTCTTTGGTG
Organism: Flavobacteriales bacterium; assembly: GCA_947463125.1. GTDB lineage: Bacteria > Bacteroidota > Bacteroidia > NS11-12g > UBA955 > RGEC01. The sequence continues at coordinate 6,970 of CANHQZ010000048.1, forward strand.
GTGCGGCGGCGGTAGTTATCAAATTCGCTGTACAGACGCAGGTATTTGTCTTTTTCCTCTGCCAGCAGCTGCTCCGGTGTCTGAGGTTCTGAAGTTTCAGTAGCCGGAGTTTCTGTTGTCTGGGGCTCTTCTGCGTTATTTTCGGGTTCGGTATTCAGCGTTTCGTCAATCATTTGCATCCTATGCTTCAAACCCTTTGCCAAACAGGGGAGTGTGTCAATGTGTCAGTTATTTCCGAAATTTGTGCGTCCTTTGCAGTCATGTTTACAGGTATCGTTGAAGGTTTGGGCAAGGTATTGCACGTTGAAAAAGAGGGCAGCAACCTTCATTTTTGGCTGGAAAGTCCTTTTACTGCTGAATTGAAGGTAGATCAAAGTGTCAGTCATGACGGCGTTTGTCTTACCGTAACGGACTTAAATATAGGTAAATACCGCGTAACCGCAGTGGAAGAAACATTAAACCGCACAAATCTATCGCATTGGAAACCCGGAACTATGGTGAATCTGGAAAGATGTATGCCTGCAAACGGCAGATTCGATGGACATATAGTACAGGGCCATGTAGATACGGTAGCCGTTTTGGAAAATGTGGAAGACCGCAATGGCTCATGGAAACTGACATTCAGCCACGATCCAAAGGCGGGGATGACCGTGGAGAAAGGCAGTATTTGTATTAACGGCATCAGTTTGACCGTGGTGGATAGTCATCCTGATTCTTTCACCGTTGTCATTATTCCATTCACTTGGGAGTACACTAATCTTAAAACATTAAATGAGGGAGGTGCTGTGAACATAGAATTTGACATACTCGGAAAATACATGCAGAAATACTTTGCCTCAGCAGTGGTAAAAAGAGGGTAAGGTACTTTGTGTAAACCTTATTGAAAAAAACATATTCCTTTTTTGGGTTTGTGGGTAAATGGGCAACAATGCTTGTTGGTCATTCATTAAATTTGCATCGAAAACAAGAAGCTTACGCGAGCATGAAATTATTTTCTTTTCTATTCACATCCACCATTGGCCGAAAGTGGCTGATGGGATTGACAGGGTTGTTTCTTATTTCGTTTTTGTTGGTGCACTGCGGGGTTAACGCGTGCATTTTTTTCAATGACGGGGGAGAAACCTTTAACATGGCTGCCGAATTTATGGGCACCAACTGGATTATCCGTACCATGGAGTTTGTGCTGTTTGCAGGTCTGCTGCTGCATATTTTTCAAGGTTTGTATCTGTGGAAATTCAATGCAGATGCACGTAAGAAGCGCTACAGTGTGAGTGCAGGCAGCGCCAATAGTACCTGGTATTCCCGCAGCATGGGCATTCTAGGAACGCTGCTGTTGCTGTTTCTGGTGGTGCATCTTAAGGATTTTTGGGTAACCAGCCGTTTTACCGATGTGATAACCTCCGGTGAAAAAACGCTGTTCCAAGAAATGAAGGAAATATTTGCCAATCCTATTGCAGTGGTTATTTACGTGCTGGGATGTATATCTCTGCTGTATCATTTACTTCATGGTTTTCAGAGTGCATTTCAGACCCTGGGTATCAACCATAAATCGTATACGCCCATTATTCAATCTACAGGCAGGCTTTTTTCAATCGTTATATCGCTGCTTTTTGCGGCCATGCCGGTAGCCATGCATTTGGGTTGGATTCAATAATTTGAGAGAGACATGAGCAAGAATATCAAACTCGACTCCAAAATTCCCGCAGGAGAATTATCGCAGAAGTGGACACAGTATCGCAGTTCTGTGCCGCTGGTAAATCCTGCCAACAAGAGAAATCTGGAAATTATCGTAGTGGGAACAGGCCTGGCCGGTTCCAGCGCTGCTGCCACCCTGGCCGAAATGGGTTACAAGGTGAAGGCATTCTGTTTTCAGGATTCTCCCCGCCGCGCCCACTCTATTGCCGCGCAGGGCGGTATCAATGCGGCCAAAAATTATCAGAATGACGGTGACAGCGTTTACCGTTTGTTTTACGATACCATCAAAGGCGGTGACTACCGTGCCCGCGAAGCCAACGTGCACCGTCTGGCCGAGGTTTCAACCTCCATCATTGATCAGTGTGTGGCACAGGGTGTCCCTTTTGCCCGTGAATATGGCGGAACCCTGAGCAACCGCTCATTTGGCGGAACCCAGGTTCAGCGTACTTTCTATGCGGCCGGACAAACCGGGCAGCAGTTGCTGCTGGGTGCTTATCAGGCGCTGGAAAGGCAAGTAGGTCTGGGCAATGTGAAGATGTACAGCCGCCACGAAATGCTGGATGTGGTTGTAATTGATGGCAAAGCCCGCGGTATCATTGCCCGCAACCTGATTACAGGTGAACTGGAAAGACATTTTGGACATGCCGTATTGTTGTGTACCGGTGGCTACGGAAACGTATTCTACCTAAGTACCAACGCCATGGGCAGTAATGTTACCGCAGGCTGGAAAGCCCACAAAGCCGGAGCGCTGTTTGGCAATCCATGCTTTACGCAGATTCACCCCACCTGTATTCCAGTAAGCGGTCACTATCAGAGTAAACTTACCCTGATGAGCGAATCGCTGAGGAATGACGGACGTATCTGGGTTCCTAAAAACAAAGACGACAACCGTCATCCCAACGATATTCCTGAGGAAGACCGCGATTATTATCTGGAACGCCGTTACCCGGCTTTCGGTAACCTCGTTCCCCGTGACGTGGCCAGCCGCGCTGCTAAAGAGCGCTGCGATGCGGGTTATGGCGTAGGTGCCAGCAAAATGGCGGTGTACCTGGACTTCCGCTACAACATGATTAATAAATACGGCCGTGCAGAAGCCAGCCGTTTGAATATCGAAAACCCGGATGAGGCTACCTTGCTGAAACTGGGTCAGGAAGTGGCCAAAGAGAAATACGGCAACCTGTTTGACATGTACAAACAGATTACTGATGAAGATCCATACGAAGTGCCTATGCGTATTTATCCTGCTGTGCACTACACAATGGGCGGTCTTTGGGTAGATTATGAGTTGATGACCAATATCCCAGGACTGTATGCTTTGGGAGAGGCTAACTTCTCTGACCACGGTGCCAACCGTCTGGGTGCTTCTGCGCTGATGCAGGGTCTGGCCGATGGTTATTTTGTGATTCCTTATACCATTGGTTCTTACCTGAGCAACGAAATCCGCACCAAGAGCATGCCCACAGACTGCGAAGAGTTTGTAGCAGCGGAAAAGAAAGTGCGTGAGCAGCTGGAGCGTTTGATGTCCATCAACGGTAAACAGTCTGTGGAAAGTTTCCACCGCCGTTTAGGTCTGATTATGTGGGATAAATGCGGTATGTTGCGCAGCGAAGAAGGTCTGAAACAGGCTATTGCAGAAATTAGGGCACTTCGCGAAGAATTCTGGAGAGATGTGCGTGTACCCGGAACCATGAATGGATTTAACCCCGAACTGGAAAAAGCCGGCAGGGTTGCAGATTTTCTGGAACTGGGTGAGTTGATGTGTATTGATGCCCTGGAGCGCAATGAAAGCTGCGGCGGCCATTTCCGCGAGGAATACCAGACCGAAGAAGGCGAAGCCAAGCGGGATGATGACAACTACATGTTTGTTTCCGCATGGGAATACAAGGAAGGTAACGAATGGGAACTTCACAAGGAAGCCCTGGTGTATGAAAACATTAAAATCGCTCAGCGCAGTTATAAATAAAGGAAAACGAGTATGTCAAACAGCAATATGAATTTAAAACTCAAGGTCTGGAGGCAGCAGAATGCCAACGATAGCGGACACTTCGAGGATTACACGGTTCAGGCCAGCCCGGATATGTCATTTCTGGAGATGTTCGATGTGCTGAACGAACAACTGATAACCGAAGGTAAGGATCCTGTGGCATTCGATCACGACTGCCGCGAAGGGATTTGCGGTATGTGCAGCATGGTTATTAACGGAAGGCCTCACGGGCCAAAAGGTGGCGTTACCACCTGTCAGTTGCACATGCGCAGTTTCAACGATGGTGATACCATTGTGGTTGAGCCCTGGAGGTCAAATGCGTTTCCGGTTATCCGTGATTTGAGCGTAAATCGTTCGGCTTTCGACCGCATCATTGCCGCCGGCGGTTATGTGTCGGTAAATACCGGCAATGCCGTGGATGCCAATGCCACTTTGATTCCCAAGGAAATTGCCGATGAGGCATTTGAGGCAGCAACATGTATTGGTTGCGGTGCTTGTGTAAGTGCTTGCAAAAATGCCAGTGCCATGTTGTTTGTGGGAGCAAAAGTTACTCAGCTGTCCTTGTTGCCGCAGGGTCAGGCTGAGGCTTCCAAGCGCGTGGTAGCCATGGTGAATCAAATGGATGCAGAAGGTTTCGGTGCCTGTACCAATACCGGTGCCTGCTCTGCCGAGTGCCCAAAGCAGATTCCGTTGACTGTAATTGCTACGCTGAACAGGGAATATATTAAAGCAAAATTAAAAGGTTATTAAAATTGCTAAATCGGTAATCGTCGATTTGCGATTTAGTATTACAGAAGGGGCTTTTAGCCCCTTTTTATTTTGTCGGGATTGTTGGCAATAAACTGTTTCCAGCCACCGCCTGAATTGTTTTTTACCCCGAATTGTTTTGGGTTTAGCTGAAAGAAATGACAAACGGCTGCCGCTACCGCATCGGATGCGTCGCTGGTTTCGGGCTGTTCGGTGAAGGTGAGCAAGGTTTGCAACATGGCGCTCACCTGCTCTTTGCTTGCATTTCCGTTTCCGGTAATGCTCTGCTTGATTTTACGGGGTTCGTATTCGTAAACTTTCAAACCCTTGCTGATGGCAGCGGCGATGGAAACACCCTGTGCGCGGCCCAGTTTCAGCATGCTTTGAACGTTTTTACCGAAAAAGGGCGCTTCGATGGCGACCTCGTTAGCGCTGTAACCGTCAATGAGCCCTGAGATACGTTCGAAAATATGGTGTAGCTTTTCACCGTGATCAGCCAGTTTGGATAGCCGCACCACACCTAAAGACAGCAATTCCATCTTTTTGCCTTCGGTGCGAATGACACCGTACCCCAGCAAATTGGTGCCCGGATCGATTCCCAGAATAATGCGGGGTTCAGACATATGGCAAAAGTATTCAATAAACGGTAGAAATGGGCGTCGTTGTTATAATTTAAAGTGGTTGAATAAGGTTTGGTAAATCCCATAAAAAAAGCCGAAATTTGCGGTTAAATTAAAAACCATGTTGTTCGATCTTGACCTTATCGCCAAAGTGTATGAAAGAATGCCCGCAAGGGTAAATGCAGCCCGCAAAATGCTGGGAAAGCCTCTAACCCTGACTGAAAAAATACTATACAGTCATTTGTGGTCGGGCGATGTGAACGAAACCTTTGAGCGAGGCAAGAGCTATGTGGATTTTGCTCCCGACCGCGTTGCCATGCAGGATGCAACCGCCCAAATGGCACTGCTGCAGTTTATGCAGGCCGGCCGGCCCAAGGTGGCTGTGCCTTCTACGGTTCATTGCGATCACCTGATCAATGCCAAGGTAGATGCCAACACGGATTTGGAATTCGCGAACCATGAGAGTAAAGAAGTTTTTGATTTTTTAAGTTCTGTTTCCAACAAATATGGCATTGGCTTCTGGAAGCCCGGTGCCGGTATTATTCATCAGGTGGTGCTCGAAAACTATGCATTTCCGGGTGGCATGATGATTGGTACGGATAGCCATACGGTAAATGCCGGTGGTTTGGGTATGGTAGCGATTGGTGTTGGCGGTGCCGATGCCTGTGACGTAATGGCAGGATTGCCCTGGGAACTTAAGTTTCCGAAACTGATTGGTGTAAAGCTTACCGGTAAGCTCAGCGGCTGGACAGCGCCAAAAGATGTAATTTTAAAAGTGGCCGGAATACTTACTGTAAAAGGCGGAACCGGTTGCATTGTTGAATATTTCGGTGAAGGCGCAGAAGCCATGAGTTGTACAGGAAAAGGCACTATTTGCAACATGGGTGCTGAAATTGGTGCTACTACATCCACTTTTGGTTATGATGCCAGCATGGAGCGTTATCTCCGTGCCACCGGCCGCGCTGAGGTTGCCGATCTTGCAAACGGGGTAAAAGAGCACCTGACAGCAGATGCGGAATGCTATGCCAACCCTGAGGCGTATTTTGATCAGGTTATTGAAATTAATCTTTCAGAACTGGAACCGCATATCAACGGGCCTTTCACACCCGATCTGGCAACGCCTATCAGCAAAATGAAAGAAGTGGCTGCCGCCAACGGCTGGCCTGTTAATGTTGAAGTGGGTTTGATAGGAAGTTGCACCAACAGCAGTTACGAAGATATTTCGCGTGCTGCCAGTCTGGCAAAGCAGGTGGCTGCCAAAAACCTGAAAACCAAAGCTGAGTTTACCATCACTCCCGGAAGTGAGCAGGTGCGATATACCATTGAGAGAGATGGTTTTATAGATACCTTCCATGAAATTGGCGCAACTGTGTTTGCCAATGCCTGCGGACCTTGTATTGGTATGTGGACGCGCATGGGTGCCGAGAAGAAAGAGAAAAACTCAATCATTCATTCATTCAACAGGAACTTTGCCGCACGTCAGGACGGCAACCCCAATACACACGCTTTTGTGGCTAGCCCTGAAATTACCACGGCTATTGCCATTGCAGGTCGTCTGGATTTCAATCCATTGACAGATACCCTTACCAATGAAGCCGGTGAGCAAGTGAAACTCGACGAGCCAACAGGAATGGAACTTCCACCCAGCGGTTTTGCTGTGGAAGATGCCGGATATCAGGCGCCCGCGGCCGACGGAAGCGGTGTAGTAGTGAATGTGTCGCCTACATCCAGCCGTTTACAGTTACTGGAACCCTTTGCTGAATGGGAAGGACAAGACCTGAAAGGCCTGAAACTGCTTATCAAGGCCAAAGGCAAGTGCACTACCGATCATATTTCCATGGCGGGTCCCTGGCTGAAGTTCCGCGGTCACCTCGATAATATCTCAAACAACATGCTGATTGGTGCCATCAACTACTTCAATGAAAAAGCCAACAGCGTGCTTAACCAGATGACCGGGGAGTATGATGAAGTACCCAAGGTTCAGCGTATGTACAAAGCTGCCGGTGAATTTAGCATGGTAGTAGGCGAAGAAAACTATGGTGAGGGTTCATCCCGTGAACATGCTGCTATGGAACCTAGGCATTTGGGCGTTCGTGCGGTGCTGGTGAAATCTTTTGCTCGTATCCATGAAACCAACCTTAAAAAGCAGGGTATGCTGGCACTGACGTTTGCCAATAAAGAAGATTACGACAAGATTCAGGAAAAAGATACCATTGATATTGTTGGGTTAACCACGTTCACACCCGGACAGCCATTGGAATTGGTTTTGAACCATGCTGATGGCAGTACAGACCGCATCATGGCCAACCATACCTACAACGAGCAGCAGATAGAGTGGTTCAAGGCCGGTGGTGCATTGAACATTATTCGCAGGAGTATTAAGTAAAAATTGAGAAAAAATTGGTGGGGGTTGAATTAAGAGGAAAAATGACTAAATTTGTCATTGACAAAAAGAGTCATTTTTATGAAAGCTTTTGGATTGTTAATTAAGGAAGCCCGGCTTGAGAAAGGGTTTTCGCAAAAGGAACTCGCGGGTTTATTGGGCATAGATTCCTCTTTGATAACCCGTATGGAGAAGGGAGAGCGCTTGCCTGTAAGAGGGCAGGTTGTACAGATGGCTGCCTTGCTGGGCATGGATGAGAAAAAACTATTGGTTCGTTGGCTGAGTGAAAAGATTGTAAAGGAGCTGGAGTATGAACCCTATGCGAGGGAGATTCTGATAGCTGCTGAAGAGCAAGTGAGGTATCAGGCGAAGCCTGCAAAACGGGTATCCGGAGGATTGCAGAAAATTCTTAAAGAAATTGACCAATATAAAAAGCGTCTGGACCAGGTAAGGCATATGGGAAGTGCAAAATTTTCCGAGGCTTACGAAGTTGAATATACTTATCACAGTAATCGAATTGAAGGCAATACGCTTACCCTGCAAGAGACAGATCTGGTTGTTAATCATGGGGTAACTGTTTCCGGCAAAACAATGCGGGAGCATCTTGAGGCCATTAATCACTATGAAGCCATAGCTTTGATTCAGGAGTTTATTTCCAATAAGAAGCCTTTAAACGAGCGGTTCTTATTGGATATGCATGCACTTGTGCTTCGTGGAATAGATAAAGAAAATGCGGGCCGGTACAGGGATGTGCAGGTAAGAATTGGCGGAAGTGAGCATATACCACCGAATGCAATGGTTGTTCCTCAGAAAATGGAGGAGTTATTTGACTGGTATTACAAAAATGTTCATATGCATCCGGTGTTGTTATCGGCAGAGATGCATGAACGTTTGGTTACCATTCATCCCTTCATTGACGGGAATGGCCGTACATCGCG
>CANHQZ010000049.1 GCA_947463125.1 Flavobacteriales bacterium
GTACAATCCGGTCACAAACTCCGAACTCGCCTTGGGATTGCCGTTGTTGATGCGAAACGCCACCTGTGCGCCGCGGCTTTTGGCTTCCGTGGGTGTGAGCATGATAATTTTATCGCCGAGTGCCATCAGGGATTCCTGCAAATAAGCCGCCAGGCTGCGCACGCGGTTTTCTATGCGTTCCGGCCCGATTTTTTTGTAGAGTTTTAATGCCTCCAAACCGGCTTCGTACATGGGCCCGCAGAAGGTGCCGTAGTAAAAACGGTGCGCAGTCTCCACCAGTTTGCCACCGGTGGGTGGTGTGGTTGACATATTGAATTCATTACTCGAATAGGCCGCCACATGGGTGCACCGGGTTTTTGCTAGCATGTCCTTTCGTATGTAGAAAAAGCCCATCCCCAATGGCCCCAGTGCCCACTTGTGCAGGCAGCCGCTGTAGTAATCGCAGTCTATGTCGTGCACGTTGAAACGAATCATGCCCAGCGGGTGGGCGCCGTCTATGGCGGTTACAATGTTGCGGCTTTTGGCCAACGCACAGATTTCCTTTACCGGCAATATCTGCCCAATGGTGCAGGGGATATGCGGCACGGCAATCACACGCGTTTTCTTGGTGATGGCTTTTTCCAGGTTGGCCAGCGTTTCATCAGCGGTTTTGCCCAGCGGGAATGTTTTTATGACAATGCCGTCTACATTGGCCCTGTGCAGCCATGCGATGCAACCACCTGCGTGTTCGTGTGTGGTCATCAGCACTTCATCGCCTTTGTTCATGGGAATACCCCAGCAGGCGTGGTTGATGCCTTCGCTCACGTTTTTAGTGATGGCAATTTCTTCAAAATCACAGCCGATCAATTCGGCGATGGCTTTTTGTAAATCGTCGGTATGTCCAGGGTAGGCGCCTTTGGTGGCGGCGTTTTCAAACCCGTTTTGCAGGGCAGAAAGCACAGGATATGGGGTGATGCCCATGGTGCCGTTGTTCAGGAATATTCTGCCATTTTCGATGGGAAACAACGAGGCCCGCAGGGCCGACCAGTACTGTTCATCGTCGGTGGCCGCGGGTATCTCCGAAAAGACATCCCGAATGCCTGCCTTGCTGCCTGCAGCGGCCATCAGTGCCGCGGCCGTGAGGAAAGATTTGCGTTTCATGCCTGTATACAATACAAACATACAAAATTGCGGGCTTTTCACAGCGATTCGGGTTTGCGGTTTAACCCCTATTTTTGCGGCACTAACCACGCGCCTATGAAAGTGATTGGAATAATGAGCGGGACCAGCATGGATGGTGCAGATCTGGCTCTGTGTGATGTGCAATTCAACGGCAGTGAATGGACTGCCCGTGTAGAAACTGCCAAAACCTATCCCTACAACGAAAAGTGGCGGGTGCGTTTGTCGCAGCTCAAATACCAGAATCCAGAACTGTACGCCAAAACGGATGTTTTTTACGGACATTACCTCGGCGAACTTGTGAATGCCTTTTGTAAGGAAACGGGTGTAAAACCCGATCTGGTGGCCTCACACGGTCACACCATTTTTCACAATCCCGAACACCGCCTTACCTCACAGGTGGGCGACGGAGCTTCACTTGCTGCCATTTGTGGCATTCCCGTGGTTTCCAATTTCCGACGTGCCGATGTGGCGCTGGGTGGCCAGGGTGCTCCGCTGGTGGGCATCGGTGATGAACTCCTGTTCCCCGAATACGACAGCTGCCTGAACCTGGGCGGTTTCTGCAACATAAGTGCTGAAGTGGATGGTCGCCGTGTGGCTTATGATATCGCACCCTGCAACATTGTGCTGAACCGTGTGGCACGCGAACTGGGTCAATCTTATGACGAAGACGGACAAATCGCGGAAAGCGGACAAATTATATTCCCCCTGCTGAACCGCCTCAATGATATTGAATACTACAAGCAGCAGGGACCGAAAAGCCTGGGCCGCGAGTGGATCAACAAAGGTTTCTGGCACATTGTGCGCGATTTTGACGAAGAACCCGCCGCCGACCGCATGAAAACCCTGGTGGTGCACATTGCCCGTCAGATTGGCGCTTCGCTCAATGCCCTGCATGGCGATAACGGTGCCGGACGTGCGGTGCTGGTAACAGGGGGCGGAGCCCATAACACCTCACTTATTGATCACCTGCGCGCTGAAACCGAAGCGGAGATTGTGGTACCCGAAGCATCGCTGGTGGATTACAAAGAAGCCCTCATTTTTGCCTTGCTGGGTGCCATGCGGGTGAAGAACATGCCCAACATCCGCCATTCGGCCACCGGAGCTTCACGCGCCTGCGTGAGCGGTTCGCTGGACGGCGATTTCTCAAACTTACTATAACCTACACAACGTGAAATTAGATCAACTGATAGCCAAATTCGAAGGCAAGCGCCCCGAAATTGTATTTGAATGGAAAGACAGCGAAACCGAGGCCGAAGGCTGGGTGGTCATCAATTCGCTCCGAAACGGCTCGGCAGGCGGCGGAACCCGCATGCGCAAAGGGCTTGATAAAAGGGAAGTAGAGAGCCTCGCCAAAACCATGGAAGTGAAATTTACCGTGGCCGGTCCGCCCATTGGCGGCGCCAAAAGCGGTATTAATTTCGATCCTGCCGATCCGCGCAAAAAAGGCGTACTGGAGCGCTGGTACAAGGCCGTTCACCCTTTGCTAAAGCATTACTATGGCACAGGAGGAGACCTCAATGTGGACGAAATACACGAAGTGATTCCCTACACAGCGGCCAATGGATTGCTGCACCCCCAGGAAGGTACAGTGAACGGGCATTTGAAGCATTACACCGCCGAAGAGCGCCTGCGCGCTATATCCCGCCTGCAGGAAGGTGTGGTGTTGCCCATCACCGATGAAAGACTGAGTCCGGATGTGGCCAGTGGCTACACCGTAGCCGATATGATTACCGGATGGGGCGTGTGCGAAGCCGTGCGCCATTATTATGAAATATATGGCGGCTTTATGAATGGCAAGCTCGCCATCATTCAGGGATGGGGCAACGTGGCTGCCGCTGCGGCCTATTATCTGACCAAATACGGCGTGCGTGTGGCCGGTATCATCGACCGAGAGGGCGGCATTATTGCGCCCAATGGCCTGGGTGAGGAAGAAGTAAGGCAGTTGTTCCTAAACCGCGATGGCAATAAATTGGTGGCGGATAATATGCTCAGTTTTGAGGAGGTGAATGCCAAAATATGGGATTTGCCGGTAGAAATTTTCATTCCCGGTGCCGCCAGCAGGCTGGTAACCGAAGACCAGGTGAACCGCATGGCAGCAGCCGGCATGGAAGTGGTGAGCTGCGGAGCCAATGTGCCTTTTGCCGATAAGGAAATATTCATGGGACCCATCAGCAGGCTGGCCGACAGCCGCATGGCGGTAATTCCCGATTTTATTGCCAACTGCGGTATGGCGCGTGTATTTGCCTATCTTATGAAAAAAGATGCCGAAGTAACCGATGTGGCCATCTTCAAGGATGTGAGCAAAATAATACACGGGTCGGTGATGCGTCTGCACCAGTTCAACCCCAAACAAACGGGTATCAGTGCCAAGGGTCTGGAACTGAGTTTAACGGATTTGGTGTAAGCTGTAAAATATTGTGGGTTTGCTAAATCGCAATATTGCGATTTATAAATTTTCCAGAATGGTATAGGAAAAAAGCGGACCGAATCTTTTGACTTCTTCACGAATAATCGGTATCAATTTTTTAAATTCTGGCTCGGGTGCCCCCTGACAACCTTCGCTCCATACGCTGGATGATGTATTGATTCGAGTGGATTGCTGTCCCAAAGCGCTCATTCGGTGCAGGTTGATGCCAAACAAACCCCGCTGTGTTGTCAGGTTTTCCTTGTGGCTAAAATAGAGGTCACGTGTGCCATCACGGTAAATTTCCACGGGTGCCACCTGCCGGAAATACGGATATTTTAACCAACCCCGGTAGTCATCAATAAATTGATAAGCCCTGAGGTATTGGCCAGCTTTAAGTATGGCTGTTCCGATGAGGCTTTCCCATTTTAGGGTTTGGGTATTCAGTCCGGAAGCTTTACGTGGGTGTAGAATGCCGCCTGGCCCAAGGCTGCCCGCCAGGGTGGTCCAGGGAATGGTCAGCAGGCGGTTTTTCTTTGGGTCAAATGCGGAATAATCGTAGTCGCGGTAGGCAACACAGAGTATGTCGGTGAAACCATTGTCAAAGAAATTATCTTTTCGTATGGCAATGAGGTTAACACTGTTATCGAAAAAGATATGGCCGCACGCCAGTTGCCTGTCTCGTATGGTTTCGAAGGTTTCTTCCATAAGGAAATAGCACTTTGCCTTAACCAAAGATACATACAATACTCGTAAAACGAAATTATTTGAAAAAAAAGTAAGGCTGTATTATGCCGCTATGGTCGTCTTTTTACCTGGTGCGGAAGGTTTCCACGTAGTCGGCAAGCGCTTTCAGCTGTTCGGGTGTCAGTGAATTCTTGTAGGCGGGCATGGCGTTTTTGCCATTCATAATCTGGTGTTCTGTTTCGGCACGGCTGAGGGTGGATGCGGTGAGATCTTTGGCGCCGTTCAGCATTAGTTTTCCGTCTTGTCCGTGGCAAACCGCACAGTTGTTGGCTTTGTAGATTTCTTCTCCGGTGGCAGCCGCTGCCATTTCTTCTTTGTTGCCGGCAGGGCGTTTTTTGTGCATTTCAGCCAGTCCGTATGAAAAAACAATAAGCAGCACGCTCAGGGTAGCCAGTATTTTATTGTTGCGTTTAAAGCCAACAACAGCAAGGGGGATAGAGGTGAGTACCAGGGCAATTTTAATCCAAAGGAGGTTGGAGCGCATTTCGGGAGCCAGGTTAACCATCAGGTAAATGCCGGTAAAGAGAAACAGGGTGCTGATGACCATTTCAAAGATGCGCAGGCCTTTTTTGGCGAAGAATGCTTTCAATCCTTCCATGTTGAAAGTGAGGGCAATCCATTTGAAGAGATACAGGGCCAGAAAGAGGATAACGGCCGTTTTGTGCATGTGTAAGAATCCTGTATACATAGTTCAAAGATAGGAAAACAGTTGTATACCGAATGAAACTGCAACGAACTTTTGTGCAATTGGCAACTTTACCTTAATTTTGCAGCCCCTTAACGGGAGACCCGATCCCATGCCGGCGGCAGAAAGTGTCGCAGATACCGGAAAAAAGAAACACATCGGGATGTAGCGCAGCCCGGTAGCGCACTTGCATGGGGTGCAAGGGGTCGCAAGTTCGAATCTTGTCATCCCGACCAACGAAAAGCCTCGGCGATAGCCGGGGCTTTTTCACGCAAGGTCAAGTCTGCCCCGGCGCAGCCGGGAGTAAGCGCAGGCCGTGCGTGAAAAAGCCCCAAGACGCGGAGCGGCTTGAGGCATTTCGTTGAGACCACCCCCAAAGTTCACGAGCGAGAGCAGCGAGCGAGTAACCTGGCGGCATTGTCATGCATTCGACAGGCTCAGCATGACAATTAGCGGAGCGGCTTGAGGCATTTCGTTGAGACCACCCCCAAAGTTCACGAGCGAGAGCAGCGAGCGAGTAACCTTCTTTAGTTGACAGTGTAGAGTTGACAGTGTAGAGTTGACAGTGTATAGTTTGTCCATGCCTGAATAACGGTGACTGTATTGACCGGTTTACATATAGTTTACATAAATGGAACTTTTTTGATGGTCAATCATCATTTGTTCTAAATGTTTGGCTGGAACACAGAAGCTTATGCCTAATCATGCTTGGTCTCGCTTCTCAAAGACTAGCTACAGGGAAACTAATAAACTAATAAACTAATAAACTAATAAACTAATAAACCAACCGTTACCTCACCTTGTTCCTAAACAACATCGTATACCCCGCCGGCAACTTCGGCATGATGACCCAATTGGGGCTGGTCAGTTCAGAATTGCAACCCCTGCACAATTCTGTTTCAATACTGTAGGTATAGGTTTTAGCGTTATCGTCAATAATCAGTTTGCGGTGAAAAGCCACATTGCAGGCATATACCTTTATTTTGTAGCCTACCAGCATGTGTTGCGAAAAATCAATGTTTTCCAGTTTCTGGGTGTCGCAGTATTTCAGGTATTTCTGCTTAAATGCAGTCCATTTGCCTGCATCATCAATCACTACCTGACTGTCTAAATTCGTATATAGAAAACAATCCCCAAACTCATAGGCTTTTACAATGCCGCCTGATTGGGTATTGGCCAGGTTGCGGCATTCGCGATTGCAATTTGCAAGCAAACCTGCAAAACACAGTAAAATGAAGTATCCGGTTAAACGCATTGTATACAAAGATAATCATCCCAAATGCATCAGGCACATTTTTTGTTATTTGGTTAATAACCTGTTATTGATTTTTCATGATGAAGAAAAGAATTCCCGCAACCCTGCTGTTTTCGGTGCTGCTGCCACTGCTGTGTGGCTTTGTCGGCGGATGGCTGTTTGTAAAGCAAGCCGAAAAAAATGACTATACCCAACTTCAGATGCCGGCCGGGACCTACCGGAATGTCAATCTGGCAGAATTGCCCAATGGTTTTGTGAAAGCTTCTGCCATCAGCACGCCCTCCGTGGTGTTTATCAAAACCCAGAGCACCGTACAGATGCAAAGCCCGTTTGGCTGGTTCTGGGATTTTGATCCGTTTGGCAGCCGCGGAGAGGCTACTTCTACCGGCAGCGGCGTGATTGTGAGCAAGGACGGTTATATCGTCACTAACCACCATGTGATAGCCAATGCCAACAAGATTACAGTGGTGCTGAACAAGCAAAAACAGGAGTTTACCGCCAAAGTGGTTGGCACAGAACCCGGGGCCGATCTGGCCCTGCTGAAAATAGAGGCCGATAACCTGCCTGCCATTGTGATGGCCAACAGCGATGATGTGCAGGTAGGCGACTGGGTGCTGGCCGTGGGTAATCCTTTTAACCTCACGAGCACCGTTACCGCGGGCATTGTCAGCGCCAAGGGGCGCAATATCAACATTGTGCAGAACCAGTTCCCGATTGAGAGCTTTATTCAAACGGATGCAGCCATCAATCCCGGAAACTCCGGAGGGGCACTGGTAAACACAAGCGGACAGCTCGTGGGTATCAATACGGCCATTCAGAGCAATACAGGTAGTTATGCAGGCTACGGATTTGCTATTCCGGTAAACATTGTAAAGAAAATCGTGAAGGACCTAGTGGAGTTTGGTGTGGTGAAACGCGCTTTGCCGGGGATGGATATTGTGGATTTGACTGCAGCCAAAACCGCTGCAGCCAAACTGAACCGCGAAGGGGTGGAAGTAAGAGAAATACTGGAGGATGGTCCGGCCTGGAATGCGGGTATTCGCAAAGGTGATATCATACTATCGGTAAACGGATACGCTACCCCGTCCAAGGCCTTGTTTGATGAATATCTTTCCTACCTGCGTCCGGGAGATGAAGCCAGGCTGGTGCTATGGAAAAACGGAGAAGAACAAACCACCACTATCAAGCTCATCAGCAAGGATGATAACCGGGCACTCACCATGAAGGGTGCGGTAAACAGCAAGCTGCTGGGAGCGGATTTTCAGCCCCTGAGCGCCACCGATTTGGGCAAATACAAAGTTTCTGCCGGCATCAGGCTGCTGAATGTGGTGCAGGGTGGTTACATAGCCCGCATGGGTCTTAGGGATGGCTTCATCATTTTGCAATTCAACGGGCGCAGTTATACGGAAGCCGAAGAGCTCATCAGTGTGATGGAAACCACCACAGGCCGAATTCGCATTGATGGTATGGATCGTAACGGAAACCGCAGCAGCTACAGCTTTTTCAGCAACTGATGCGGATTGGTGCGCAGGCTGTAACTTTGCGGCATGCCTACTCCCAGTATTCCCGGCCTGAAATATACCGATTCAGGCAATTTTTTCCTCTTGGCCGGACCCTGCGCCATTGAGGGCCGCGACATGGCTTTGCAGATTGCCGAAAAACTGGTTTCACTTTCAGATAGCTATCAGATTCCCCTCGTTTTTAAAGGATCGTACCGCAAAGCCAACCGTTCGCGCATTGATTCCTTCACCGGCATAGGCGACATCCCCGCGCTGGAGATTCTGGCAGAGGTAGGGCGCACGTTTGGCATTCCTACCGTCACGGACATTCACGAATCGCACGAGGCTGAAATTGCCGCCGCTTATGTGGATGTACTGCAGATTCCGGCCTTTCTTTTCAGGCAAACCGAATTGCTGGTGGCAGCGGCCAAAACCGGCAAGTGCATCAATATCAAAAAAGGGCAGTTTGCTGCCGCAGGCGCCATGAAACATGCCTTGCAGAAATGCATAGACAGCGGCAACGGCAACGTAATTTTTACCGACCGCGGTAATAGCTTCGGCTACACCGATCTGGTGGTGGATTTTCGCAATTTACCGGAAATGGCCGCCATGGGGGTGCCTGTGGTGATGGATGTGACCCACAGCCTGCAGCAACCCAACCAGGAGAGTGGTGTTACCGGTGGCAAACCGCAATTGATAGAAACCATTGCCAAAGCAGCAATAGCCGTGGGCGCCGATGGCCTGTTTATCGAAACCCATCCCAATCCTGCAGTGGCCAAAAGCGATGGTGCCAACATGCTGCCCCTGGATAAGCTGGAACCCCTGCTGCAAAAACTCCTGAGAATTCGTCAGGCAATTCTGTAAACATAGATAGGTTAACCATAAAAAAGGCCGCATGAGCGGCCTTTTTCGTTTTCATAACAGATTATTTGTTCTTTTTATCGTTGTCCTTCGCAGGCTCTTCCTTGGGCTTTTTCACCACCTTTTTGGGTAGCAGTACCAGTTCGGTATCTGTTTTGTAAGATTCGGCCTTGAAGGGCTTGAAGAAGCTCTTTCCGAGGGTAGGCTGTTCTACCTTGTCGGTAATGGTGAACTGAACTTTTTCAACCACATAGGAACCGATGGTGATTTTGGGAACTTCAAATTTGTTGCTGGGGAGTTTCACGTCACCGGCCTTGATTTTTTCGCCTTCCAGGAACATGCCTTTGTTGATGAGTTTGGATTTAAACCACTGCGCAGCTACTTCAGCGGGAACAGCGGTGTTTTTGCCAATCAGATCGAAGGCAAACTGAACGCTTTCGGTCTCCTGCACCATGGCAGAAACCATATTCACGTTGCCTTGCTTGAAGATACGCACTTTTATAGCGTTGCTTTCATCGATAGCAGGTTTGGCAGGCGTATTGGGTTTGGCCGGGTTTGCCTTGTCAGCGCCGGGTCCGTTGGTATTGTTGCCGTCAATTTTGGTGTCCACTTTCACACGCGATGAGAGACCTTCGCGGGAGAAGAGAACAGTAGTACGGCGGTTTTGCTGGTGCTGGAATTCGTCGCAGGCAACATAGTACTTACCGCCCTGTACCTTAATTTCCTGGGGCTGGTAGTCCTGGTATTCCATTTTGATAACATTGCCACGATCGTCTTTGGTGATAACCGCTTTGCGTGTTTTCTTGCGAACACCGGTAGAATCCACATAATCGTAATAGGGCGTCAGGCCTGCAACTTCGGCGCCTTCGCACTTACAGTCGTTGGTGAGCTTGGTTTCGCCATAACCTTTGGCGGTAATGCGCTTGGGATCAACCTTGTGAATGCGTACCAGGTAAGATACGGCACTGTCAGCACGGCGTCCTGCCAGTCTTTCGTTGTATTCTTTGCTTGCACGGCAGTCTGTATGCGAACCCAGTTCTACATTAAGCTTGGGGTATTTGGCAAGTACGTTTCTGGCAAAGGTGTCCAAAACGCGCGCGGCATCCGGACGAATACGAGCCGAGTCGAGGTCATAGAAAATGGGCAGGGTGATAATTTCATCCAGCGGATTTTTCAGGCAGAAATCCTGTACCAGTTCGGTGCTGAACTTGATGCCCTTGGTGGTGCGGCCCACAGGGGCGCCGTCAAAGTAATATTCTTCGGGATACTTTGCCTGCAGGGTGTAGTTATAATTGGCCTTGAGTTTTTGGAAATATCCGCCCAGCGCATCGGCTTTCAGTACGTGTCTGCTGGTGTCTTTGTCATTCGTAATATAAATGGTGGCGTTGGGAAGTACCTTTTTGGTATTGCAATCCGTAACTACACCACGAATGGTAATCACCAGGGGTTTAATCGTGAAATGGTAGATATCATCATTGTTTTTGCGGTCGCCGCGGTTACTGGTAAAATAGCCTTCTTCCGAATTGTTGTTGGTGAAGGTAATACCGAAGTCATCGCCACCGCTGTTCAGAGGCTCGCGCAGGTTTTCCACTTCTTTCCAAACACTTACCTCATCGGTAGGGATGGCAGTGAAGAGGTCAAGACCACCGAGGCCGGGCAATCCGTCAGACGACCAGTAAAGCTGCTTGTTGTGCTCATTCACATAAGGGAAATATTCGTTGCCGGCCGTGTTGATCATGGGTCCCAGGTTAACGGGTTCGCCCCATGATTTAGAGCGTTTGCTGTAGTTGACAACCCAAATATCAAAGCCACCGAAACCGCCATTGCGGTCGCTGGAGAAGTACATTTTGGTGCCGTCAGGTGAAAGGGCAGGGTGGCCGTAGCTATGAGCCGTATCTGATTTGCAAAAATCCAGGGGATCGCCCATTTCCCAGTCCTGACCTACTTTTTTCATCTGGTAAATAGCGCATTTTTCAGCTTTACCGTCAAAACCACCGCACTGGGTCATATACATGTTCGCATAGCGCGAATCAAATGTGATACCGCCTTCGTTATACTTGGAGCTTGTTTTTTCTACAAATACAGGAGCGCCCCACTTTTCCTTGTTCTTCTTCCCGGTTTTTTCAATGTACCAGATGTCGCTCCAAAAATTCATGGTACCCGCGTAGATGCGTTTGGTTTTGCCGCCTTCACGGTCTGATGAGAAGAACAGCAGGTTGTCTTTTTTACTTGCAACCATAGGTGCCCAGTCATTTTCTTTGG
The DNA here is from genome assembly GCA_947463125.1 of Flavobacteriales bacterium. Taxonomy (GTDB): domain Bacteria; phylum Bacteroidota; class Bacteroidia; order NS11-12g; family UBA955; genus RGEC01. Next base: position 10,875 of record CANHQZ010000049.1, read on the forward strand.
TGTTGGCCGCTTTGAAGTTCTCAACCACAAAGCGTGAGCTGTCCGGGGTCCAGCGAAGTGCCAGTTCGGCACCGGCTTTTTTATTCATGGCAATGCTGTCGCCGGGAACTTCCTGCAGATAGGTGGTATAAGCCTCTGAAGCCTCACGGTATTTTTCCATTTTCTTCAGCATGTTGGCGCGCATCAGCAGGGCGCGGGTGTTTTTTGGATCGGTCTTCAGCACTTTTTCGTACAGCCTGTTGGCCTTTTCGTAATTGTTGTTCATACGATAGGCTTCGGCAGCATAAAATATTGCGTCTTTTTTCTGGTTTTTGTCTTTTGCTTTTTTGGAAACCGCCTCAAACATCTCTGCAGCCTGACCATAATAGCCCTGACCATACAGTTTCATGGCTTCTTTGTAGCTTGCTCCGCCGCAACCTGAGATTATCAGGCCTATGGCAAGCCCGGTTAAAATAAACCAACCGGATGTGGGGTAGTTTGTCAGTTTGGAAGGGTTGTTTACCTTGGTCTTATCGAACCTCATCATGCCTTTTTGTGCTAAATAAAACGCTAAATAATACAATATCTCTCAAACTTGAAAAGAAAAGAGCAGAAAATAGCAAAAAAATATTGACCGTTGTTGCCTCAGTTACTTACTGATGCTGGATTTTGAGCCGCTTTACAATAGCCTGATCTCCGGTTCCGTATTTTATCAGGTATACGCCATCAGGGAGGGTGGAAGTGTTGAAAATAAAAGCACTGCCTTCTTTGCGGCACTGAGCGGAAACCACTTTTTCGCCAAGCACGGTGTAGATTTCAGGATGCTGTAGGGCAGTTGCCGGAATGCCTTCAATAACAACTGTAATCTGGTTGTTGGCCGGATTAGGAGTGATGCCCATGCGAATGTCACCTGCTTTTGCGGTAGAAACCACGAAAACGAGCATAGTGAACAAAACAAACCTGATGGACTTCATACTTGTAAAAGTACAAAGCACGTGCCAGATTTACAAGCCTACGGTTTGTTTTATGCTTTTTTTCTGCTCTGCCGTGTAGCCGCCGGTTTCAAGGGTGCTTTTCAGTGTTTTCTGATAGGCAGACTGCTGTTTGAAGTACTGCAGTACCTCTTTGGCCGGTCCGGCCAGTCTGGTATTGAAGTTCAGGATGCAGGTATAGAGGTTTTTCACCACAGCTTCGTTGCAGATATTCAGTCTCTGCAAGGCCTGCATTGCCAGCACACGGGTTCTGAATTCGTATCTGTCGCTGCAGTAGTCTGTGAGGATCATGATGGCGTTGCCTTTCATGTCGGGGAAAACTTCCGTGCTGAGTTCCAGGTAGCGTATTTTAAGGTTGTGGGTGTAGCCGTCAAGTCCGGTAATGGCCTGCAGGTAGCGGGTTCTCTTGCTTTCATCGGGTACAGCTTCCCAAAGTTTCAACAGGGCGGTTTCAATAATGAAATAACTGCTGTCACTAAGTGCCGATTCAAAAATTGACAAAGTGTTTTCATTTACGGGTAGAACATCAATAACAGCCCTTCTAACCTCTGTTTGGCGCACTTTCATGGCATTGCCTGCAAAATTCAGGTCTTCGCTGCCCTGTAACCATTGTCTGGTAATTTCTGCGCGCATGGCTTTGTGTGTTTCTTTCGCAAAGGCAGCCTGAAGTGCATTCTTTTTCTTTTCAAAAGGTACTTTGGAAAGGGCAATGAGTGCATCGTATCGGTCCAGCATATCCCTTGCCATCAAAAGCTGATAAAGCAATTCATCAGTGGTTTTGCTGAATGTTACTTTTTTCAGGATATGGCTGCCTTCATCAAACAATGTGAATGCAACGGTTTTATTACCCGGGAGGGGAATAAATACCTTCTGGAAGGCCTTGTCAATGATTTCTGTGTGGCGCGATACGCTTCCATCAGCGAAGTAGACTGCAAAATCAACAGGCATGCGGAAGGTGCCTACGGTGGGCTCCATTTTGTGGATTTGCTCCACCGTGAATTCGGTGCCGGCGGGCGTGGTTTGTCTGCTCACGCGGTAATGCGGTTCGCCGCCGCGGTAAATCCACTGATCGAAGAACCAGTCCATATTCATGCCGGTGGCGTCCAGCATGGCTTTTTCCAGGTCTACGGTCATCACACCATCGAAGGCGTGGCGGTCGAGGTAAAGTTTAATACCGCGTCTGAAATTGTCGCGTCCCATCACATGCTGTAGCATGTGCAGTACCGATGCGCCTTTGGGATAATGGCGCGCACTGCCGGCTTCGCTGTTGCGCACGGGTAGGCTGTTTTTCTCGCCGGCTGCGATGGCGCCGTTCATGTTGCCGCGGAAATACCAGGCGGTTTCATCGGGTCCGTAAACGGAGCCAACAAATAAACCGGGATAGTAAGTGGCAAAGCTTTCCTGCAGCCAGTGATCCGCATCGTTGCGGGCGGTAATCAGGTCGCCAAACCACTGGTGGGTGGCTTCATGGGCGTTGGTGGTAACATAGTTACGGTCAAGGAAGGTGCGGCTGTCAACCCATGAAAAATCGCCCAGGGTTGTGGCACCCGTGTTTTCCATGGCACCAAACATAAAATCCTGAATAATTACCTGGCTGTAGCTGCCCCAGGGATATTTTACGCCGGTTTCATCTTCCAGAAACTCAATGATACGCTCGCTGTATAAGCTCGTGGGCTCAAGCCTTTCGGGGTGTTCGGGATAATACCAGAACTGGATGGGAGTGCCGCGTTTGGTGGTGGTTTTTTTAATGGCGTATTTGTCTATAGCCAGCATCAGCAGGTATCCAGCATGGCGGTTGTTGATTTTGTAGTGCCAGGTGCGGGTTTTTTTGTCTTTGTTTTCCTTGTTGGAGAGCAATTGCCCGTTGGATAGCACGTTGTATTCTTTTTCGAATGTCACCTGCACTTCGGTAAGGAATTTGTCGCCGCGGTCGTCAATCATGGGAATCCAGTGGCGGTTGTCGATACCCTGTCCCTGGGTCCATATCTGGCGGCGTGTTTGGTGCACGGGATCGTCAATTTCAGGTACATTCCAGCCAATAAAATAGATGCCTTTTTTGGGTTTGGCGGTGTATTTTATTTTTAAGGTATGCTGGCTGTTATAGGCCTGAATTTTCATGTCGGCCTGTTTGAGGTTGGTATTGCATATCAGTCCGGCGGCGTTGTAGCGGAAGGTAATGGGTTTTCCGTTCAGCCACACGCTGTCGACCATGATGCCGGGAGCATCGAGGAAAATGGTGTCTACATTGTCCTGCAGGCACCGAAACTGGTGGGTAACGGTTCCCAGCACGGTGGCTTGCGCAGGCTGGAAAGCCACATTCAGTTTCATGTGGATGATGTCTACATTGCGGTTGCGCTCGTGTCTGCCCGGATCGGCATGGTAGCAGAGCAGGTCGTTGTGCTGGGCGGATAGCGGCATGGATGCCATTGCCAGTGAAGCAATAAAGAGAAGTTTCTTCATGATGGGAACTGCGAAAATACGCAAACTTTGCGCGGCGGCAAAAGATTATCGGTCGGCGTTTCGCCTGTCCTGTATCAGAATGAACAGAACGATGAGAAAGGGAGCGAGCATAGGATAACGAATATACGGAAAAATTTTGGGAAACACAAATTAAATCAATTTCCCAGGGACTTTTAAATCTGCATGCGTAACACTCAACAAAAAAGCCCCAATGTGGGGCTTTGCTTGTCTCGCCTCAGCCGAGAGGGCTCGAACCCGTCCCGGCTGAGCCGGGACCGTGACAGGGCGTCATTCTGATAGAAGAATGTTTGAGTTCTGTAAAGCGAGCCATTCAAAATAATCTGACTTGCATTTTTTGAGTTTTTTCTCGCGAATAAGTGCGTCTTTTTTGGTAGAATGAGCTTCTACATAGATTAACTGCCATGGCAATTTACCGGAAGTAAAACTTGACAGTCCGCTATTATGCTCTTCGAGTCGTTTTTTATAATCTTCAGTAAATCCTTTGTAATAAGTTCCGTCTTTCAGACTCTTAATGATATAAACGTAAAACATAACAAAAAAGCCCCATGATGGGGCTTTACTTGCGGACCGGACGGGGCTCGAACCCGCGACCTCCGCCGTGACAGGGCGGCATTCTAACCAGCTGAAC
>CANHQZ010000050.1 GCA_947463125.1 Flavobacteriales bacterium
CCCAGATCAAGGTCATCCTGTACGGTAAAAATATTGATGCTTCCGTCCTTATCCCTGCATGCCTGAAAAACGCCAATGAGGGAAATTGAAAACAGGGTGAATAGGGTTAATTTGATCGTTGTTTTCATGGATGTATATTCCAAACAAAAACTGTTCCGAAACGCAATTTATTGTGCCGGATAAATTAAAAAGGGTATCCGATACCGATGGCCAGTGCGGTTTCTTTGGTTAAATAATTATTGAAGCCAAGGAAGTTCTCCTTGTTCAGAAGCCATCGTTTCCCTTCAGGTTTGGCGGGGTCGCGCACCGGAAGGCCCCAGTCTATGCGGAAGAGGAAAAATTTGAAATCAAACCGGAATCCGATACCGGCGTTCATGGCAAGTTCCTGACCCCAGGTAGCGGGGTTCAGCGTGCCTGTTTTCTGGGTTTGTCCCTCCCGTTTCAGGTTCCAGATATTGCCCATATCAAAGAAAAGGGCGCTTTCCATAAATTTTGGGAAGATGGTGAAACGGTATTCGAAGTTGGTTTCAAACAAAAACTCACCGGAGCGGTCAATCAGGGTAATGCTGGTATCGGGGGTGGTTCCGGGACCGAGCCGCCTGGGTCTCCAAGCCCTGAGGCTGTTACTTCCGCCAATGAAGTATCGCTTGTCGTAAGGCACATCCGAGCTGTTCCCATATGGTAAAACCAAACCGACGTTTGCCCTAAAGGCAATGGTGTTGAGTTCATCCAGGGTTTGCCTCAGGCGAATTTCACCTTCCATTTTTGCATACTGAAAGTAATTGACTCCCAGCAGCGAGTAGCTGCTATCGGCGTTGAATCCTTTGCTCAGGCTGCGAATCCATCGGTGCAGGTTGCCGCTGGTTTCCAGGCCGGCGCGGGTAAAGAGGTAGGTTTCGCCGGGTTTGGTGCGGTTGTTGGCGAAGATAAGCCCCAGCTTGGCCGCTGAGATGAATTGGTCGGTAAAAACCCTACGCACAAAATCCTGGTCCAGGGCGGGAAGGCGCGGCAGGAATGAAGGATCCAGCCGGTTGCGGTTAAAACTCAGTTCCAGCGGTGTGTAATACCAGCTCAGCCGTGAGCGAATAAACTGAAAGGTAACACTGGCGGGCAGTGTGCTTCTGCGAAAATTGGGATTGTTCTCAAACTGATAGGAGAGAGACAATACCGTGTTTCGGCGCTGTGTTCGGGTGAGTTTGTCAATGCCGTTCAGCAATGTAAAGTGCGGCAGTGAGAGCGATGCGTTGAATCCCTGCTGCAAGCCATAAAGCAGGTTCCCGGTCTGGTCTCTGCGGATAATGGCCTCGTAGGAAGTGATGGAGGAAAGCCTGAAACTTTCACCGTGGTGAAACGCATTTCTGTTGTTGAATGAGAGAATGCCTGCAAGGCCAAAACTGCGCTGGCTTTGGGTTTGAAAGTTGGTGCCCGATGTTCCCTGCGGCGAATACAGCCCCTGGGGTTCAAAGGAAACATTCATGCGCTCAAACGCTTTTGCAAGGATGGTTGGGGTGATGATGAGTTTGTTGGTGTCGGCATCATACCTGATTTCTACATAGGAGAAAAGACCGCTTTCGGTAAGGGATTTGTAGGTGTTTTCGCCTGCGCGCTGCGCGTATCGCATTCCGCTGTCAATACCAATAAGTCCGGCCATGGTGGATGCTTTGAAGGGGTAGTGACCCATTATCAGCAACTTGCCGTTTACCCATACGGAATCCGGAAAATTGTTTGCCAGAAAGATGTCGCTGCTTTCAATTTTCAGGGTGGGGCGGCCAAATCGATACTGTTTGAACGGTTTTCCGCTGGCAGGCAGATACATTTTGAGGTATACGGCAGCTTCTTTTTTATCGGCAAGGGAATCCAGCTCAAAATAAAAATAATCCTGATTTACAGTGTAATAGCCGCTGTTGCGCATGGCTGAAGCGATGTACTCACGCGATGCATTGAGTTTGTTTAGGTCGGCAGGCCACCACAAGCGGAAGAATTCAGAAGCATTGGTAATGCTGTCCAGCAAAGACTTAAGTGTGGTGTCGGCCGGCTCTCGAAAAAAGGAATTGATACGGTAAGGTTTGCCAATGTAAACCATATAATTAACGACGGCTTTTCGGCGGGTTTTTTTGATTTCTCGCTTCACAGAGGCATCAAAATAGCCCATGTTTTGCAGGTAATTGACGATGTTGTCAGCCGAGAGTTTTGTCAGACCGGTATCGAGTAAAACCGGCGGTTCTCCAAAATCTTCTCGCAGACGCCGCCTCCAGGTTTGTTTGGTGTTGGCCTCTTCATTTTTCCAGGATGTGCCCAGGGAGTACATCCACAGGTAAATGGGAATTCGGTTGAACAACACTCTTTTGTTGTGGCGGTGCAGAATCTGCGCCGTTAAATCAGAAGCCTTGATTCTATGTTCTCTTTCTGTTTTTTTCTCCCGAACCAGGGTGACTTCATTTTTTTTCAGCAGGTATTCGCCTTTTGGAATCCCCTTTTTTACCCCACAACTCTGCGTTATCCAGAGAATCAGCAAAAAAATCGGAACGATTTTTCCTGTGTATACAGCATATTTGCTACCGGAAAATGCCATCAACTGCGGAGATAAAACAATATTCGGCACTGCGAATGCCGAAGTACAGGCAAAAATATGGCCAATTCATGGTGGAAGGCCGCAAGAATGTGCTTGAAGTATTCCACAGTGGCTGGAGGATAGTCAGAATATTGGCCACTTCTGAAGGAATAGCAGGCCTGAAATTGCCGTTTGAACCCGAAATAATTAGCCGTCAGGAGTATGCAAAAATCAGCCAGATGGACACCCCGCCAGGCCTTTGCGCCATCGTGGAAATAAAAGAATGGAAAGTGTCTCAGATTGATTTTAATCAGCCTGTGGTGCTGGCGCTGGACGGTATTTCCGATCCCGGGAATCTTGGCACCATTTTGAGAACTGCGGACTGGTTTGGTTTCAGGCAGGTGGTGCTTTCAAAAGACTGCACGGATGTGTACAATGCCAAGTGCATTGCTGCCAGCATGGGCTCATTTACCCGCATGGAATGGGTGTATGGCGATTTGCCCGAAATGCTGAACAATAAAAATGTGCTGGGTTGTTTTATGGACGGAGAAAATGTGGGCGGTCTGGTTCCCGAATTTCCACTGGTGCTGATGGTGGGCAGTGAAGCGCACGGTATTCGCAGCGAAGCGGAGAAAATGGTTAAGAAACGCATCAGCATACCGGGTGCGGGCCAAACGGAGAGCCTGAATGCGGGCGTGGCTGCGGGGATTGTGATGCATTCACTGTTTGGGCAGACCAAAAAAGGGTAAAACACAACATAATCGGTCCAAAATTTGTTATATTTGTAGGGAATGGCCACAGAGACTCTGCACCGGCTCGATGCGTTTATCCGCAAGTATTACCTGCACAAGCTTGTGCGCGGGTTGATGCTGTCTGTGGCATTGTTGCTGGGGCTCTTTCTGCTCATCACCTTCTCTGAGTATTTTGCCTTTTTCCCTGTGTGGACCCGAACCCTGCTTTTTTGGGGGTACATAGCACTCACCGGAACCATTGTGTGGCTTTGGATTGTCCGGCCGCTATTGGGTATGTATCGCCTGGGTGCCGTAATCTCCTACGATGAAGCGGCAAAAATTATAGGGGCGCATTTTGGTCATGTTCAGGATAAGTTGCTGAATTTGCTGCAACTAGAAGCTATGGCGCGGCAGCATCCCGACAGCGCTCTGCTTCTGGCAGGCATTGACCAGAAAACCCGTGAACTGAAGCCCGTTCCGTTTACCGGGGCCGTCAACCTGAATGCCAACCGCAAATACCTGAAATACGTAGCTCCCCCGGTAACGCTGTTTCTTTTGTTGATTTTATTTCAAAGCCACATCATCACGGATGGAAGCAAACGGTTTTTTCAATACAATAAACATTTTGAAAAACAAGCCCCGTTTAGGTTTAACCTGCTGAACAAAGACCTCCGGTGCAAAAGGGGAGCGGCTTTTTCCGTAGAGCTGCAGTTTGCAGGAAGAAGCCTGCCCGAAGAAGCCTATCTGCTGCTGAAAGGCCAGCGTATCAAGATGCTGAAAAGCGGACGCGATAAATTCACTTATGAAATCACCAATGTGCAGGAAGATTTTCCTTTTCAGTTTGAAGCCATGGGTTTTGCATCGCAGCCCTATGTGCTGAAACTGATGCCCGATCCTGCCATGACCGATGCGGAAGCCACCGTAGTTTATCCTGCCTATACCGGAAAAGGTTCCGAAAAATTCAGCAATACTACCGAATTTCAGTTGCCCGAAGGCAGTTATATTGCCTGGAATTTCAGGGCGCGTGATGCACAAACCCTTGAAGTGATAAGGGCGCAGCGCCTTGAGCAGCTTTATCCTAAAAATGGCGTGTTTACTTACCGTATGGTTTGTGCGGCCCGGGAGCTTGTGCGCGTATTGCCAAAGCACTCCGGGGCAATGGGCTCAGATACACTGCAATATAGCCTTTCGGCCATTCCCGATGCGTTTCCTGAAATTTCTGTAGAAAAGAAAGAAGATAGCAGCAGTGTGCGCCGTTTCTGGTTTGTGGGCTCGGCATCCGATGATTATGCCGTGGGCGGTGTTGCCCTGAAATACCGCTTTACCGAATCGGATAATGCAGGAAAACTGCGCGCAGGGTGGATGTCCGCTCCTGTAAAGGTTTCCCCCGGCCCGAGGGTAGATTTTCTTTACGGGCTGGATATGGATGCCCTGGGGATGGCGCCCGGCGAGTCTGTTGAATATTATTTCGAAGCCCGTGATAATGACGGAATTCATGGACCTAAAGTATCCAAAACCGCAGTGCAGCCGCTTCGCAGGCAAACCCTGAAGGAAGTGCGGGAGGATGCAGATAAAAAAAGTGATAAAGTACAGCAGATGATGCAACAGGCTTTCAGCCAGAGCCGTCAGATGCAGAAAGAGGCCCAGGAGCTTCAGCAAAAACTGAATAACGGTAAGAACATGGCCTGGGAAGAACAGCAGCGGGTGGAGGATTTGCTTAGAAAGCAGCAGGAGCTGGAGAAGAAGATTGCGGAAATGAAGCAGGAGCAGCAGAAGTTGCAGCAGCAAAAAGATGAAATTCAGTCGCAAAAGCCGGAAAGCCTGGAGCGTAAAAAACAGATGGATGAGCTTTTAAAGCAGATGGAAAATCCGGAGATGAAAAAACTCATGGAGGAAATTCAGAAGTTGCTGGAACAGAAGGCATCCAAAGACAAAATTGCCGAAAAGATGAACGAAATGCGGCAGATGAACAAAGAACAGGCACGCGACCTGAATCAGCTGATGGAGCAGTTTAAGGAACTGCAGCTGGAGCAGAAACTGAATGATAACCTGGACAGATTGAATAAGCTGTCCGAAAAACAGGATAAACTGGCTGAAAAAACCAAGCAGCAGCAGGGCGACAAGGAAGGCAAACTGAAAGAGGAACAGCAAAAACTTTCAGAGGAGATGAAGGAAATCCGAAAGGATCTGAAGGAAGCGCTGGAAATGAACAAAGGTTTGGAAAAGCCCATGAATCTGGATTTGGGCGAACAGGAGCAACAGCAGGCCGAATCCAGCCAACAGAAGGCAGGCAGCGAGCTTGAAGGCGGAAAAAACAAGAAGGCTTCAGAAAGCCAGAAGGATGCTGCATCACAAATGAAAAAAGCTGCCGAAAAGATGCAGAAAAGCATGGAGCAGGAGCAGCAAAAACGCATGGCTGAAGATTATCAGGCATTGCGGCTGCTGCTGGAAAACCTGGTGGAAACATCGGTAGAACAGGAAGATATATTTACGGATCTGTCTACCATCAGGGAATACAACCCCCGTTTTGTGGAGCTGAACAAACGGCAGATGGTGGTGAGAGAGCAATGTGCATTGCTGGAAGACAGCCTGAGGGCGCTGGCGAAAAGGCAGCCCATGGTGAGCACATTTGTTTCCAAGGAAATTGCCAGAATCAACAACAACATGGACATGGCACTGGAAGGTTTGAAAACACGTGATTTGCGCGGAGCGGCCATGCGTGAACAGTTTGTGATGACGGGTTTGAACAACCTGGCTGTGATGCTGCTGGAAAGCATGCAAAACATGCAGCAAAAAATGTCTGAGCAGAACAAAAAACAAGGCAAAGGAAGCTGCAACAATCCGGGGGGTAAGGGCAAAGGGCAGGGTAAACCCAATAAGGGCGACAAGCTTTCCAAAGGGCAGGAGCAGCTGGGGCAAATGTTGCAGGAGATGCAGAAAAAGGGACAAAACGGAAAAACCGGAAAAGACGGACAACCCAAACCCGGCGAAGGGCAGCAGGGCCGCGAAATGAACGAAGAGTATGCCCGCATTGCCCTGATGCAGGAGGCGCTGCGCCGAAATCTGGGTGAACTTAGGAAAGCCATGGAGCAGGGAGGAAACGGTGCCGGCGCCAAAACCCTGAGAGAGACGGAAAAATTGATGGAAGAACAGGAAAAAGAGCTGGTGAACAAGCGCTTCAACAATCAGTTGATTGAAAGGCAAAAAGAGATACAGACCCGCTTGCTGGAGCATGAAAAAGCCGACCGAAGCCAGCAGACGGAAGAGCAAAGGCAAGCAAACACGCCCGGGAATTACACCCCAACGGCACCCGCTTCTATTCAAAAATATATGCAGGAAAAACGCGCGGAACGCGAAGCATTGAGAAGGCCACCGGCAGAGCTTACACCCTATTTCATGGAAAAAGTGAACTCCTATCTGCAAAAAATTCAGTGATGCAGAAAAATGCCCCCATTCTGTTTTATGACGGGCATTGCAATTTGTGCCACAGAATAGTGCGCTTCGTCCTAAAGCACGATAAAAAAAAGGTTTTTTTACTGGCGCCCCTGCAGGGTAATACGGCGGCGCAGCGGTTGTCGCAGGAGGTGCTGAATGCAGATACGGTTGTGCTACTGGAAGGCGGAGCGGTTTATTTAAAAAGCAAGGCAGCTTTCAGGGTGCTGAAGCGGCTGGGTTTCCCCACTTCACTATGGAGTGTTTTTGGATATTTACCCGGGCTGCTCACAGACTTGGGGTACGATTTTATAGCCAAACGGCGCTACCGCCTCTGGGGGAAACGGGATTTCTGTGACATACCTGATGTAGCGGATCAATCCCGGTTTTTGCCATAAAAAAGCCCGCGGCAGTTACGCCGCAGGCCCCATGAAAAACACAACGCGCAATTTTTAAAAAGGAAGTTTGTTCTTGGCTTTGTCCGCTTTTTCGGCAACCGGTGTTTCTTCTGCGGGAATCTCGCTTTCTGATTCGGGCTTGCGTCCGTCGAAGAAAGAAATTTCCTGTACCAGAATTTCGGTAATGTAGCGCTTTTGCCCGTCGGAACTGGTGTACTCACGGTGTGCAAGCTTGCCCTCAATGGCAAGCCGACTTCCTTTTTTCACAAAGCGCTCCACCACATCTGCCTGCTTGCCCCAGCAAACCAGGTTATGCCATTCGGTGTGGGTGATGTACTCGCCGGATTCTTTGCGGCGCTTTTCGGTGGTGGCAAGGCTTAAGGACGCTTTCTTACGGCCGGTGCCAAATTCTTTTACTTCGGGTGTGCGGCCTACATTGCCGATCAGTCTAACGGAATTAACTAAGTTTGTCATACGATAAAAACATTAAAAATTTGTGTTTGAAAAAATTTGTTGATGCAAAGTTGAACCGACCCCAGCATCCCTATCGGTATCAAAACAGTTACTTTCGGTTGCAAGTATTTGTTGTCGTTTGCACTTGTGTATTTAAGCTATGAAAATGCGGTTTTTCTTCGGATAATAGCCTTATAATCCCTAATTTTGCAGCCCTTTTTAGGAAACTATGCTAACGGTATCCAATATTTCACTTCGCTTCGGCAAGCGCGTTTTGTTTGAAGATGTAAATCTCAAATTCACTGCAGGTAATTGCTACGGCATTATCGGGGCCAATGGCGCCGGTAAATCTACGCTGGTGAAAATCATTGCCGGTGAAATAGAGCCCAACACCGGCTCGGTGGATCTGGAACCCGGCAAGCGCATGGCGGTGCTAAAGCAGAACCACTTTGAATTTGACGAGATTCCGGTGCTGCAGACCGTGCTTCGCGGGCACCATCGCCTGTGGGCCATTATGGAGGAAAAAGATGCGCTATATGCCAAAGCCGATTTTACCGATGAAGACGGCATGCGCGCAAGCGAACTGGAAGCGCAGTTTGCCGAAATGGACGGATGGAACGCCGAAAGCGATGCGGCAACCTTGCTCAGCAATTTGGGCATAGAGGAATCAATGCATGAAATGCTGATGAAAGAACTGAGCGGTAACCAAAAGGTGCGTGTTTTGCTTGCACAGGCACTGTTTGGCAATCCCGATGTGCTGCTGATGGACGAACCTACCAACGACCTTGACGTGGAAACCATCCGCTGGCTGGAAGAGTTTCTCGCCGGTTTTGAAAATACCGTACTGGTGGTGAGCCACGACCGTCACTTTCTGGACAACGTTTGTACCCACGTTTGCGATATCGACTACAGCCGTATCAAGATATTTTCAGGCAACTACTCATTTTGGTACCAAAGCTCGCAGCTGGCTCTCAGGCAGCGCAGCGACCAGAACAAGAAGGCCGAGGAAAAGAAAAAGGAACTTCAGGAATTTATTGCGCGCTTTAGCGCCAACGTGGCCAAAAGCCGTCAGGCTACCGCCCGTAAAAAGATGCTGGAAAAACTCGATATTGAAGAGATTCAGCCCAGTACCCGTCGTTATCCCGGCATTATTTTCAAACAGGAAAGGGAAGTGGGAGATCAGATTCTCACCCTCGATAATGTATCGTGCAGCGTGGGTGGTAACAAGCTTTTTGGCAATATCAATTTCACGGTCAATAAGGGCGACAAGATTGCCTTTTTAAGCAGAAACACCCTCGCATTAAATACCCTTTTCAAGGTGCTGTGGGGCGAGGTAAAACCCGATTCGGGTGAAGTAAAGTGGGGTGTGACCGTAAAAATGGGTTTTCTGCCGAACGACAACAGCTCATATTTTGAAAAGCCAATCAATCTGGTAGACTGGCTGCGTCAGTACAGCACGGAAAAAGACGAAACCTTTATCCGTGGGTTTTTGGGCCGCATGCTTTTTAGCGGTGAAGAAACACAGAAAATGTGCAATGTACTCTCGGGTGGTGAAAAGGTGCGCTGTATGCTCAGCAAAATGATGATTGAAAATCCCAACGTGGGTATTTTTGATGAACCTACCAACCATTTGGATCTGGAAAGTATTCAGGCGCTGAACAACGGATTGATTGATTATGCCGGCATCGTGCTGATGCACAGCCATGACCAGGAAGTCATCAATACCGTGGCCAACCGCATTATAGAAATAACGCCCAATGGTATGATTGATAAATACATGACCTACGAAGAATTCGCAGAAGATGCAGCTGTTCAGCAACGCAGGTCAGAGTTGTACGGGTCAGTAAAATAACACTTAATATACACAAAAAAGATGAAAAATACAAGTAAAATCGCCGGAATCGCTGCCGCATTGCTGCTGGCTGCCTGTGGCGGTAAACAGGTAAATCCAGGCAAGTCGCTGAAGACAGCCGCAGATTCATTCAGCTACACCGTTGGTTATCAGGTGGGTAAATATATGAAGGGCAGCGGTGTGGACAAGATTGACTACAGTTCGCTCATCAAAGGTATTGAAGAAGCGCTCAAAAAGGATAGCGGATACGCAGTGGCAGAGAAAGATCTGCAGCGCGTGCAAACAGCCTATATGACCCGTGAACGCGAGAATAAGTCTAAAGCACTGAAAGAGGCTGCAGATAAATGGATGGCTGATAACGCAAAAAAGCCGGGGGTTGTAAAACTTGCATCCAAAGGACAGTATAAGCTGGTTGAAAAAGGAACAGGAGCCGTTGCCGGTAAAAACGATACGCTTACATTCCACCTCCGTGTGAAAACAGAGAAGGGACGTTTGTTTTTCAATACACGCGACAGGCAGCCAGCCGGTATCAGCAGCAGTCTGACAGAAATGGCTATGACACCCGCCTTGATGGAAGCATTTGAGAAATTGCCTGCAGGTTCGAAGTTTGAAGTATACACGACCATGGATGCCTCATCGCCTGTGAGCCAGTATGTGAAAAGCTTTGAAGAGATGTATGGTATTGCTGTTTTTGAAATTGAATATCTTTCCGTAAAACCGGGTAAGCAGGATTCAGGCAAATAACCGCCAAAAAGTTAAAACAAGCAGAGCTGCCCGTCCTTCATCGGCGGGCAGTTGCTTTTTGATGTGATCCCATCGTAAAACTGCCGGGCATTTACATTCATTAAGCCCTTATCTTTGCACCATGACCTTTCGCCGCGTGGTGCCCGCCCGTTTGCCCGAATATGAACTGCTGGACACCGGTGGTTTTGAAAAGTTGGAGCGTTTTGGCAAGTATGTACTGCGCAGGCCCGAGCCACAGGCGGTTTGGGATAAGGCTATGTCTGAATCTGAATGGCAGAAACGGGCCCATGCATCCTTTTTTCGCAAAGGCGAAAAAGACGCAGAAGCAGGCAACTGGCAGGTAAAGCCGGGTATGCCCGACCGCTGGATGGTTTCATATCAGTCTGGCCCGCTGAACCTGCGAATGCGGCTTGCTTTAACGGCATTCAAACATGTTGGTATCTTTCCTGAACAGGCTGAAAACTGGGACTTTATCGCAGGTAGTCTCGCCAAATGCAACGTGGACCGTCCGCGTGTGCTTAACCTGTTTGCCTACACCGGTGGTGCCTCGCTGGCGGCTTGTGCAGCGGGAGCAGATGTAACGCATGTAGACAGCGTGAAGCAGGTGGTTAGCTGGAGCAAGGAAAATATGGAGGCTTCCGGTTTAAAGGATATTCGCTGGGTAGTTGAGGACGCCTTCAAGTTTGTTCAACGTGAAGTAAAACGGGGTAAAACCTACCACGGCATCATTTTGGATCCTCCTGCCTACGGACGTGGTCCGGATGGAGAAAAATGGATTCTGGAAAAGCAAATCAATGATTTGATCGGCATGTGCGCCGAACTGCTGGAAAAAGAACATGCTTTTTTTCTTGTAAACCTCTACAGCATGGGTTTTTCACCCGTCATTACCGAGAATATGATTGCATCGCATTTTCCCGGTCAGGATTTTGAAAGTGGGGAACTTATTTTAACCGATAAAGCCGGAAGGGGCTTGCCCACCGGAACCTTCCTGCGGTTTTACCGTTAGCAGACATCCATTTCGTCTTTAATTCCTAAATTTGTATTTTATACAATTCATGCGCAAACAATTTCTCTTTCTGGCACTTTCCTGTCTGACTCACGTTGCATTCGCACAAACCGATATCTTCCAGCTCATGGAAAGAAAAGACCTGACGCTTGATGAAATTGAGCGAAGGGCTGCAATTTATTTTCAGGAACATGGCACCGGCAAAGGAAGTGGCCATAACCAATACCAGCGGTGGTTGTACGAGAGGCGTTTTCATACGGATGATAAAGGAAGGTTTATTGAACCTGAAAATGAAGACAAGGCATACCATCAGGCACTGCGTAACATGGGTTTGAAAAGCCGTGGTGTATACACTTGGAAAGAAGTAGGTCCAAAGACTTGGAACCACACCAGCAGCTGGAACCCGGGTGTGGGAAGGCTCACATCGGTTGCGGTAAACCCTGCTGATGAAAATATTATTTATGTGAGCAGTCCAGGCGGCGGCATCTGGAAAACCACGGATGGTGGGCAAAACTGGGTGCCTTTGATAGATTTTGTAAATTCGGGATGGATGAATATTTTTCATTTGTGCCTGGATCCAAACAATGCCAATACTATATATGCTTCACTGACGTCGGGTGGCGTGCTTAAATCTACCAATGCAGGAGCAACCTGGGTTACCACGGGGACCGGTCCTTCAAATAGCAGACAGGTAAAGGTATTTCCCGGTAATTCTAACCTGATCTTTTGTGCTGCTACCAACGGGTTGTGGCGCTCCGTGAATGGCGGTGCCACCTGGAAACGTGTGGAAACCAATACGTCAGAGGATGTGGAGTTTAATCCGGCCAACAAAGCAGTGATGTATGCCTGTGGAAATGGAGGAACCACATACTTTCGCCGCTCTACCGACACGGGAAAAACATGGGTAGGCATTGATACAAATGCAGGTATGTACAAACTTGGAAGAACCCTCATTGCGGTAACGGCTGCTAATCCTGCAAGGGTGTATGTTTTGCAGGCATCAGGCAGTGTAATGGGGCGATTTTACGTTTCAAATGACAGCGGAAAAACTTATCAAACCACAGTGATTGGTAAAGCATCTGAGGGTACCAACTACCTAGGCTATTCAGCTGATGGAACGGATACCCGTGGGCAAGCTTCCTATGATCTTGCCATTTGTGCCAATCCCGTTAATGCCGACGAAGTGCACATTGCCGGTATTATTTGCTTCAAATCGATGGATGCAGGCCAAACATTTACTGCAACTACCGTTTGGACTTATCCCAACGGAACAGGATACAATCATGCTGATGTTCATGCTTTGGAATGGATAAATACCAACATATATGCCGGTACCGATGGCGGAATATTCCGCAGCCCTGATAATGGGGGTGACTGGGAAGAACTATCCACAGGATTGGGAATACGGCAGTTTTATCGCATTGGCTGTTCTCCCATTGAGCCCAAAATCATTCTGGGCGGAGCACAGGACAATGGAACTACGTTTCGCCGCACAGATGGGGTATGGTACGAATGGCTGGGTGCCGACGGGATGGATTGCATTGCCTCACCCAACGATCCTGATGTTGCTATTGGAACCAGCCAGTTTGGGGGATTGTATAAAACCATAAATGCCGGACAGAGTTACTTCAATTTAACCCGTCCGGCACAGGGAAACTGGGTTACTCCGCTGGTTATGCATCCGACCAATCATGATACTGCATGGGGTGGTTATAACGGTGTCTATCGCAGTGACAACGGTGGTTCTACCTGGAACAAGGTTACACCGGGAATTAACAATAACCTTGATGTATTGGCTGTGGCGCCGTCAAATACCCGATACATTTATGCTTCACGCGGAGCCTCACTGTACCGCAGTGCCAATGGCGGTGCTACAATAAAAACGATAACAGCGCCTGCCACCATCACATCTATATATGTAAGCAAATACGATCCCCTGAAAATTTGGTTTACTTGTAATAGCAGTACCAACCGGGTTTACAGATCGGACAACGGCGGTGATACTCTGGTTAATATTTCTGCAGGGCTTCCAACTATCGCTGCTCGCTCTGTGGTAGTGGATGAGGATGCGCATCAGACCATTTATGTGGGAATGAATATCGGGGTTTATTATACCGATACGATTACCAAGGCCTGGGCGGAACATGCAACGGGACTGCCGTTGGTGGCAGTGAATGAAGTAGAAATGCAAAAATCAGGAGCCAAACTTCGTGTGGCCACTTATGGCCGTGGTGTGTGGGAAAGCGATTTGCGCAATGTGGTTTTGCCTTGTACACCTCCGGATATCAATTCCATGATGGTGGATGGTGTTAACCATTTCAGTGCCCGTGTAAGCTGGAACCCGTCTGAAGATGCAGTTACCTATACCACGCAGTACAAGCTGGCTTCTGATACCGGCTGGACTACAAAGTCGGTTGCCACAACCAATACCCGCGATACCTTTACCGGCTTGAAATCCAATACAGCCTATAAATGGCGTGTGAGGAGCAACTGCAATATGAACTCAGGCACCTTTGCCGAAGGATCCTTCAACACTCTAGTGAATGGTTTAAGTAAGGTAAATGCGGCTACAGAGGCCCTTCGTATTTTCCCTCAGCCCGCCGGAAATCTGGTAAATATGGCTTTTAACACAGCACAGGCAGGAAATGCCAGAATTACCATGTATGACATGGCCGGAAATGCTGTGCTGGGAACAAGAATTGCCGCTGTTGCAGGAGAAAACCGGTTGCCGCTGGATGTAACAATTCTGCCCGCTGGCCGCTACTTGCTGAAGGTGCAGACGGATAACATGAACCTCACGGGGACATGTGTGCTGGTAAAGTAGTTTTTTAAAGGCTGCTGTATGCTACAAAAGCACACAATGCCAGAAACACCACGTTGATGGCGATGTTTTTAAACTCTTTGTGTTTGTAGTGGTGCAGTGCGGCCAGTATCATGGTTACTGCAAGACAAACGGAAGACATAAGGGTAATAACAGGCAGAAAACCGGTCAGGGTGGGAAGAATTAAGCCCAGACCGCCCATCAGTTCCAGAATACCAATTAGCCTCACGGAGTTTTCGGGATATTCATTTACCCAGGTCATGCCCATGCCTGCCAGCTGTTCCATACTGCGTGTGGCTTTCATAATGCCTGCCAGTCCAAAAAGGAGAGCCAGAACGATTTTTACAATCAAAAGTATCATTGTCATTTAATTTGACTGCAACATTAGAAAAACTGAGTCAAAAATAAAAATCGGGTTATACAGTTCGGATGGGGATATGAATTTCTTCTGTGCTTTCGGGGTGCCCCGGAATATAATTGGCAGGCAATTTTTCAAAGTGGGGCCGGTTATCTAGTTCGTACCCGGATTGTGGCAGCCATTGGCTGTAGATGTATTGAAAAATGGAAGTATCCGATCCTTTGTGGCTGAAAACTGCGTACAGACCTCCGGGCAGTTCGAATTTTTCCCAGGGTGAATCCATACTTGATGCATATTCGGCTGTAACCAGTGCATATTTTGTAAACGGGGTAGCC
>CANHQZ010000051.1 GCA_947463125.1 Flavobacteriales bacterium
CTCAAGTGCACGCAGGATGGCTTCCTCGATTTTCATGATACTCTTGTCCAGCGAACGGGCTATTTCAGAATAGCTTACCATGATTTGCTTGGGAATTCCTGTCATCAAGTCTCTGCCAAAAACGGGGTAATCTTCAGGCGGATTATCAAGTTCCTGAAGGGCGCTGCCAATATGTATTTTGATTTTCTCAGCGGTTCTTTCACCAATCAGCAGATTGTGCTCTCTGCGCATGTATTCAACGATATCCAGGTTAAATTCATCACCTGCAACCCTGATACTCTCATCACATACAATACCTCCCAAGGCAATGATGGCGATTTCGGTAGTACCACCGCCAATATCAATAATCATGTTGCCTTGTGGTTGAACAACATCAATACCAATACCCACGGCCGCTGCCATAGGCTCGTGAATCAGGTAAACTTCCTTGGCGCCTGAGCGCTCAGCACTGTCTTTAACGGCACGTTTTTCCACTTCGGTTATGCCTGAGGGAATGCAAATAACCATTTTAAGCTGGGGAGAGATCCATTTTTGTTTTTGGTTGATCATTTTGATCATTCCACGAATCATATGCTCCGCTGCCTGGAAATCTGCGATTACACCGTCCTTCAGGGGACGAATGGTTTTTATTCCTTCGTTTTCCTTGCCAAACATCTGCATCGCCTCTTTACCGATAGCTATCACATTGCCGGTGGCCTTTTCCATGGCAATAATTGAAGGTTCGTCAACCACAACTTTATCTTTGTGAATAATCAGCGTGTTGGCCGTACCAAGGTCAATAGCAAGTTCCTGCGTCAGAAAACTGAATATGCCCATTTTTGCGTTTTATATCAGTCTGCAAAATAAACATAAAAGTTGCTACTTTCTTCGTTCTGTTTTATAAAAATTTTGCTCTGTACCGAACAGGCTAGCTAACTTAAAAATCAAGGCCCAAACTAATATATTGAACAGGTCTGTTCCATCGGCCTTCCTGCCAGCCTGTAGCGCGATCGTATTTAACAAAATATCCCAGCACCCTTGACCTGACACCATATCCCAAACCTACCAACCAAGGATTCCGGCGGGAAGTGATACTCATTATGTAATTTGGGGTGTTTAGATAAACCGTGTTATAAGGGTTGCCGGCATCTGCCGGTGAATTTCCTGTAAATGCACATCCCGCATCTGCAAAGGCAGTTATTGTGAAATGCTTTAGAAATTCCGAAGCAAGGGGTCTGCGGTACAACATTTTCATTACTGTCCATCTCAACTCAGTATTGCTCAGGAAATAACTGTGTCCAATCCGAGCGCCTCGGTAAAAGCCACGAAGATTGCAAATCCAGGTCTGAAAAACGGTTTCTGCAGGGTTGAGAAAAACCGGATTATCCGGAAGCTGCTCCCTTTGTGTCCAGTTTTCAACGCCTCCCAAATAGTAACCGGTTTTGTATCTGCCCAGATTATATGCTCCGGAGAAACGTTGCGCAAGATTTATGCTTTGCCACAAGGGTCTGTAATAACGCGCATCAAACTCCAGCCAGTATAAATGCTTTTTACTGCTGAGGTTAAACATATGCTGCATGCCTAATTTCACTTTACTGCCGTTAACATGGTTAAGACCGGAGCTGATGCTATTGTCAAACAAAAGCTCCAGCCTGTTTGTCCAGTAGCGTTTAACATTATCCTCAATTTCAGCAGCCTGTTTTTCTGTTATTTTGGTAATGATGGCATCCTGCCGCCAACCTGCTGTATATGAAAATCTGAGGCGCTCATCCACCGGCCGCATTATTCGGTAGTCGAGCAGTTGTGTTCCGTATTGCTGGTATAAATTAGGCTCATTGTCAAATTTGCGCATCCGGCGGTAATACAAGATTTCATGGTCAAGCCGGCCTGCATAAAAACCGGATTTAAAATAGAAATCAGTGAAAGTAAGATCCAGGTTGGCTCTGCAACCGGCTTCCAGATTGGTGTTTCTTTGTAAATCAGAAAGCGAAATCTTTAAATAGGGCATTAGCCATGGGTTACGCATAACGGAAGCCGGAACCTGATTATCATAAAGGTAGGTAACCAGGTTTCTGTTGTCCAACTGCGTTACGATGTAATCGGGAAGGAGTGGATTCAGGTTGGTTCTCTCTTTTGGTTCCAGCTGTTTTTCCTCAGTAATGTTCGATACCTCCGGATAGTCAATAACAGGAAACCCGGTCTGATATATAAAACCATCCCTGAGGGAATCGGAGGAAGTTGAAATGGTGTCTGTTCGGATATTGGGAATTGGTCTGTCGTACTTTTGTGTTGAGCTTGAAGTTAAATCCCTGTTTTTCCATGTAAGTGAATAGTTTATGGCTGGAACTTCCACTACTTCTTTAAGCGGATTTTCATTTACATTTCCCGTGTAAACGGTGTTTCTGTTGTTTAATTTAAGTATTTCTGCAAACGTGCTTCTGTCGCCCGAAATGGCCTGCCCTGAAACAGATCTGCCGTAATTAGTTAGACCCAAAGGCTTAGACCCACCTTTGATATTACAAAACCATGCATTCTGCAAACCATTCACATCCGATAAATAACCAAGCATGGTGTCATTTA
This sequence comes from Flavobacteriales bacterium, assembly GCA_947463125.1. Lineage (GTDB taxonomy): Bacteria > Bacteroidota > Bacteroidia > NS11-12g > UBA955 > RGEC01. Next base: position 2,560 of record CANHQZ010000051.1, read on the forward strand.
GCATAACCGGAGAATGAATTGAATGTGAATGCTTGTAATCGGTTATCCTGAGCGTTAAATCACCTGATTTCTTATAAAAATTACGGACATTATCCGAAGAACTGGTGGTGTACAAAAGGGAATTTTCTTCAATCCAAAGTAAATTGTCTTCAAATAAATCATCATGGGTAATCCGGCTGTAAACGCCCCCAAGCAGGGATGTTTTGTAAATATCAGCAATCCCTTGATTTACGGCCGAGAAAATAAGACTGTCCTTTTTGGGGTGAAGGGCAAAATCATTCACTGCCTTAAAACCCTGAAATGACAGTTTACCCGTCAATTTACCCTGTGCACTATACGTCAGGAGCTGATAAACGCCTTTCTCGAAGGTCAGTATATGAAGCTTATTTCCCTTCCATTTTGCCTTAGGGAATGTGTAATCATTTATCTGGTTTAGTACTTTTTGACCGCCATCATACATTTTTCTGGTCTTTCCGGTTTCGGTAAAATACAACCAGACGGAGAATTTACCGTTGTCATGGGTTATCATGGATAAAATCTTGCCATCTTCATTCAGGCTTATTCCGGAAATAGGCAGCTTATTAATCTTTCCGGGGATTTGGGATTTTCCTTTGGGAAGCATAAGCCCCGTTTTATTCTCAAATTCAATGGCATAATAGTCTTTCCATTCGCGCAGGAAGTCCCTTAACTGGTTTTTTGAATAATAGGAAATGCCTGCTTCGGCAGAATGTGTATACCTTGCGATAAACATAATGCCCGAAATCACGTCAACTCCATGTTTATCAATGATATATTTCCAAATGCTCCGTCCAAGCAAAAGCTGTCTGTCGCGACTAAGCAAATTAAAGTTCTGGTATGATCCTGATAAAAAGCCGTCACGGAGCTCAGTTTCCTGTTGCGAATTCCATCCTTCTGCAATAAGGGAACTCAAGCCCTCCGTAAACCAATAGGGCAGGGCCGGACTTTTAAGCCGCTCAAACCGATCCTGTAATGTTCCGCCGAAAACCATTTCTCGAATTACAAAATCGCATAGACCTTTTTTGATTTGAACACTGAAAGCGGCATAGTCGCCATTCAGGTAAACAGGCAAAGCTTCTGCAGGAATGAAAGTAATGCCGCCGGATTGCCATTGTGGATTTACATAGCCAATGTTGTTTTGCTTGTAATCACTTAAACTTCCATAAATCAGAAATTGTGGCCTGTTTGATGGTTTGTATCCGAGCAGGTTTTCGAGCTTGGGCATGTATTCGGTAATTTTCCGGTCTGCAAAACTTGCAGCGGCTCTCAACTGGGTATCGCTGTAAAGCAAATCTGCTTTTTCACCATAAAACGCCATCCACCGGAATCGCTCATACTGCACACGATTTTGCCCAAATTCCGTGTAAATGCCTTGCGATCGGGATACCCCGGCAACCCCAAATGCAAGACACAGCAAACCTATGCGCACAGACATCATTAGTTGGGCAATTTACAAAAGATTTCTATCCTATTTAAACTAATTTTGCATCATGGAGCATGATAAAATAACCGGTTTATCCGCCGGATTTGTTGAAATGGAAGACCGGTATGGTGTTCATAATTACCATCCGCTGCCGGTTGTCCTCTCGAAAGGTGAAGGTGTGTGGCTGTGGGATGTGGAAGGAAGAAAATACCTGGACTTTTTGTCGGCTTACAGTGCGGTAAATCAGGGACATGCCCATCCTAAGATAGTGCAGGCCTTGTGCGAACAGGCATCGAAGTTATCGCTTACCAGCAGGGCTTTCCACAATGATCGTCTGGGGCCGTATACCAAATTCATGACTGAAGCCTTTGGGTATGATCGCATTTTGCCGATGAACACCGGCGTAGAGGCGTCTGAATCAGCCGTAAAACTGGCCAGAAAATGGGGATATGAGGTAAAAGGGGTGGCGCAAAATAAGGCAAGGGTTGTGTTTGCTGCCGGAAATTTTTGGGGCAGAAGTATCGCTGCCATATCTTCAAGCACGGACAGTAACAGCAGAAAAAGTTTCGGGCCGTTTGTTCCCGGATTTGACGTTATACCCTACAACGACCTCGCAGCCTTGGAGACAATTTGCTGCGAGCCTGATGTGGTAGCGTTTATGGTGGAGCCCATTCAGGGTGAAGCCGGTGTAATTCTGCCTGATTCGGGCTACATGAAAGGGGTTCGTGAAATTTGCACAAGGCACAATGTGCTGCTTATTGCAGATGAAGTGCAAACAGGTTTAGGCAGAACCGGTGCCATGACATGTTGTGAGCATGAAGGTGTAAAACCTGATTTGCTTGTACTCGGAAAAGCCCTTGGTGGTGGTGTGTATCCTGTGAGTGCGGTGCTTGGCAGAGAGGATGTAATGATTACCCTTAAACCAGGGCAACATGGAAGTACATTTGGGGGAAATCCACTTGCATGTGCCGTGGCTATGGCATCCATAAAAGTGCTGCAAGATGAGGAGCAATGCAACAATGCCACCGAAATGGGAGATATATTTAGGCATGAACTCAATAAGCTACGCAGCCCCCTGGTAAAAACGGTAAGGGGTAAAGGGTTGTTAAATGCCATTGAAATTAATCCGTATGGCGACAACCGAACTGCCTGGGATGTTTGCATAGCTTTGCTGGAAAACGGATTGCTGGCCAAGCAAACCCATAAACACATAATTCGTTTCGCTCCGCCACTAACCATAAATAAAGAACAAATCCTGCAGGCTTGTAGTATAATTCAATCGGTAATTAAAGAAGAGGAAAAGTTCCTTCATTGAGGGATTATTGATAAATTGTGGGATAAATGTGTAGGAAATTCAGTTGTAACATCCCTCAAAAGGCATATTTTCGCACAAAAATCATGATGAAAAACCGTTGTGTTCGAGCTGTTTTGCTCCTTGGCCTGATGTATTCATCAGCGGCCTGGTCGCAAACCAACGCTCCAAGACCTGCGCAACCCAAACCTGCAGGCAGCAAACCCAAACCACCCAAGGAGATTGCTCCTGCTGTTCAGATTTATTTTGATTTCAACAAATCAACCCTGAAGAAAAGTGAGGTCGAGAAACTTGAAAAACTGCTGGAAGATTTAAAATCCAAAAGAGAATACAAGATGATGCTGACCGGTCACACCGACAGCACAGGCAATGACGATTACAATCTGCAGTTATCGCAGCGCCGTGTTGATGAAGTTTATGACTGGCTGATGGAAAAAGATATTGACACTTCTGTGGTTGGACGCGTTTATTTCGGACGCTCCAAGCCCAGAGAGAAAAACGAAGGTGACGAAGAGAAAAAGGCCAAGAATCGCCGAGTGGAAATTACCATTATCGAAAAACCCGCGCCTCCGCCACCGCCACCACCGCCACCACCCAAGGATACATGTGTTAAAGACACCACCGTATTTATTGGCCAGGGTGTTTCTATCACGCTCAACCGCTGCGATTTCTTCCGCATGTGCAGAAACAGTAATGGCTGTGTTACTATAGATCGTAAATCTGAATTGGAAGAGATTTTTGAAAGCGGTACTCCGCTGAGAACCATGAAAGGAGACGGCTTTAACTGGGCCGGTATCTACAACATCAAGATGGCAGGTGATACATGCCTGAAAAAACCGGCCAGTTTCTCTGTAAGCCTCGATCTTGAAACCTACAAAAAGGCAAAACTGAGTGTTTATAAGGCTAAAGGAGAAGACTACCTGGAGCAAGATAAATCTGTGAGGGTGACCATGGCCAAGACAAAAGAAAGCATGAAGGTTACTATTCCCCTAAAATGCCCAGGCCAGGTAAATCTTTGCGGTGTAACCGGAAAAAGTAAGGTAGCTGCCTTTAAAGATAAGAGTTTTAAGGTCAAAGATATTTATGTGGTTTCCTATGAGCCGCCAACCATCATACCCGCCACCAAAAAAGGCAGCAAGTGGTATGTGAATTATGGCAGTGTTCAGGATGGTAAGCTGTTTGTTGTGCTGAATGACGGTGAAACTGTGGTTAAAGACATTGACCTGAACGGTATTCGCAAAACAAAAACCAAAGGCGAACTGAGGAAAAAATATAAAATTAAGGCCAAACATATCAAGCGTTAATTGGGTTTAATTGGTGATGTTTGGATTTGTAGTATGGAGCCGTTAACCAATAGGAGCAAACAGGTCGTCAACAAAAAGATGACCTTCATGGAAAGGATTTATCTGCCTGCCATTCTTCAAGGCATGTGGATTACCTTCAGTCACTTTTTCAAAAAGAAAGCAACTGTAAGCTATCCTGATGTGAAAAGACCTGTGGCACCTGTGTACAGAGGCCAGCATGTTTTAAAAAGGGATGAAGAAGGCAGAGAGCGGTGCACAGCTTGCGGTCTCTGTGCTGTAGCGTGTCCGGCCGAAGCCATTACTATGATTGCCGCTGAAGCTAAACCGGAAGAGTCAAATCTTTACAGAGAAGAGAAATACGCCGCCACCTATGAGATCAACATGCTCCGCTGCATATTCTGCGGACTTTGCGAAGAGGCTTGTCCCAAGGAAGCGATATTCCTGACTGACAGAATAGTGGATGCCGAATACAACAGAGGTAATTTTATTTACGGGAAAGACAAACTGGTTGAGCCCGTGAATGAAAGGGTAGATGTTTCTAAGAGGCAGGTCTGGACCTATCAAAACAAATAATATGCTGTTATCATTTTTAGGATTGCCTCCCGCATTTCTCATTTTGTCATTCATTACCATACTTTGTGCATTGTATGTTGTCACCAACAACAATCCTGTATACAGTGTACTGGCGCTGATTTTAACATTTTTTAGCATATCAGCGCATTATGTGCTGCTCAATGCCCAGTTTCTGGCAGTTGTTAATCTTATAGTGTATGCCGGGGCCATTATGGTTCTATTTCTATTTGTACTCATGCTTCTGAACCTAAATAAGGAGAATGAACCCATGGTAAAGATGGGATGGTATGTGGGTGCCGCCGTATCCGCGGGCTTGTTGCTTGTAATTCTTGCTGCCGCATTGCATCGCTCATCAGAGCAAATAATGCGCAATCCTGCAGATAATATTGGTTTGGTGAAAAATCTGGGTAAAGTACTGTTTACAGATTATTTAGTGCCATTTGAATTATCAGGCATTCTGTTTCTGGCAGCGATGGTAGGGGCGGTTTTGCTAGGAAAGAGACAGACAACAAACGAAAACAGTCATTCAGACTCAGAATCATAATACAAATGAATCCCGATTCCATTTTTAACACACTAGACATCAGTCACTATATCTATTTGAGCAGTGTGCTTTTTTGTATAGGGCTGTTTGGTGTACTCACCAGAAGAAATGCCATAGTGCTGCTCATGTGTATTGAACTGATGCTGAATGCAGTTAATCTGCTTTTTGTGGCCTTCTCTTCCTACATGGGAGATGCAGCAGGACAATTGTTTGTCTTTTTTATCATGGTGGTTGCAGCCGCGGAAGCCGCAGTAGGCCTGGCCATCATTGTGATGATTTACCGCAACACGAGAAGTACGGATGTAGGACTGTTCGATAAATTGAAAGGATAATGAATACATTGTTTTTAATCCTGCTCTCACCCTTTTTTGGATTTCTTTTTTCCGGTTTAGCGGGAAAATACCTCTCAGAAAAATTAACCGGCTGGATTTCTTCCCTGAGCATACTCGTTTCATTTTTTCTATCTGTAAAAATATTCATTGGGCTCGGAGAGGGACAGGCTGCACTTGAATCTTCCGCATTTACATTTCTGTCTGTCGGAGACGTGTTTGTGAATTTTGCCCTGCAGGCGGATCGTTTAACCTCAGTTATGATGCTGGTGATAACCGGTATTGGTTTCCTTATTCATGTATACTCCATTTCCTACATGCACGGAGACGCAGGATTCTATAAGTTCTTTGCTTATCTGAATCTGTTCGTGTTCAATATGCTGATTCTGGTTATGGGCAGCAATTTCCTGATGCTGTTTTTCGGTTGGGAAGGTGTGGGGCTTTGCTCATATTTGCTAATTGGATTCTGGTACCGCAACGCGGAATATGGAAAGGCTGCCCGCAAGGCATTTATCATGAATAGAATTGGGGATCTTGGCCTGCTTATCGGGCTCTTCCTGGTAATAGCCAATTGCAAATCACTTGAATACAGAGATGTTTTTGCTGCTGCACAATCCGGCGCACTCTCTTCCGGTTTGGTAACCGCCATCTGTATATCGTTTTTCGTGGGCGCTATGGGTAAAAGTGCCCAGATACCTCTTTATACCTGGCTTCCTGATGCGATGGCAGGTCCAACGCCTGTTTCAGCTCTTATTCATGCCGCTACAATGGTTACAGCGGGTGTTTACCTGGTGGTTAGATGCAACGTTTTGTTTGAAATGGCTCCTGTAGCTCAGCAACTTATCCTTTGGGTAGGTCTGGCGACCAGTATTCTGGCAGCGCTAATCGGCCTCAAACAAAACGACATAAAAAAAGTGTTGGCTTACAGCACTGTTAGTCAGCTTGGGCTAATGTTTATAGCACTCGGGGTGGGAGCATACTCAGCGGCAATGTTCCATCTGGTTACGCATGCTTTTTTCAAAGCATTACTGTTTCTTGGTTCAGGTAGTGTAATTCATGGTATGGGAGGAGAGCAGGATATCCGTAAAATGGGAGGATTGAAAGCAGCAATGCCAATTACATATTACACCTTTTTGATTGGCACATTGGCCATAAGCGGTATGCCTTTCTTTAGCGGCTTTTTCAGTAAAGATGAGATTTTGGCTATGATATTCACGGAACAGCCTGTTGTTTGGTTCCTGGCAGTTTGCAGCGCTCTCATAACCGGTATTTATATGTTTCGTGTCTTTATGGTCACTTTTCTTGGAAGTTTCAGGGGAACGGAAGAGCAAAAGAAACACCTGCATGAATCTCCGGCTCTTATAACCTTTCCGCTAATTGTGTTGGCGCTGCTTAGCTTGGCAGGAGGCTTACTCAATCTTCCCGAGCTGTTTACCCACGGGCACGCTCAATGGCTAAAAAACTGGCTCTCACCTGTACTTGGAAATTCACAGGATACCCTTCATCATCCGTCGCATCAGACTGAGTGGATTTTAATGGGTATTGCAGTAAGCGCCTTTTTGGTAGCCTGGATTTATACACGAAACAAGTACATTTCCAAAGCTGCTGTACCCGAAGCTGATGAAGAAATACAGGGTGCCGCGAAATGGCCGGCCGGTAAGTTTTTCGTTGATGAACTATACGATGGTTTGTTCGTGAAAACAGCAGAAAAGGCGGGTACATTGTTTGCAAAAACAGACAACAGCGTTTTCTCAGGTTTGATGAATTGGGTCTCCTCAGGAACTTCATATCTGGCCGGGCTGATTGTCAGATTGCAAAATGGCAGGATTCAATCCTACCTGCTTTACATGGTAATGGGTATTATATTGATGTTGGTTCTTAATATTTTCAGATAACTGTGGAATTGATTTTAATCCCAATAATTACAGCTGTTTTGGCAGCCTGGGCAGGTAAGTGGTCAAGATGGATATCACTTGCAGGCTCGCTGGTTACCGGCTTTTCTCTGCTGTACTTTTTCCTGAATTTCAATCCCTCAGGCGGTGTTCAGTGGCAGTGGGACAAGGCATGGTTTTCCTCCGCTATCCATTTCCACACCGGAATTGATGGAATCAGTATGATTTTGCTGTTGCTAACGAACATCCTTGCACCACTGATCCTGTTATCGGCCTTCAACAGGAAAGAAGACATGCCGCTACTGTTTGCCCTCATCATAGGCATGCAGGGGGCTTTAAACGGTGTTTTTGTGGCAAGGGACGGTCTGATGTTTTACATATTCTGGGAACTTGCCCTAATTCCAATTTATTTTATCGCAGGTTTATGGGGAGAAGGTGACCGTTTCAAAACTACGCTGCGTTTCTTTATCTATACCTTTATTGGCAGTTTAGCCATGCTGGCCTCACTGATTTATTTGTTTAGCAAAACACCCGATGCATCCTCGTTCTCATATGAATCCCTTGTAGCGGTAAAACTTAGTGTCAAAGAAGCTTTTTGGGTTGGATTGGGATTACTTTTGGCTTTTGCTGTTAAGATACCGCTTATGCCATTTCATGGCTGGCAACCTTCTACATACACAGAAGCGCCTGCCGCAGGAACCATGTTGCTTTCCGGTATCATGCTCAAAATGGGCCTGTATGGTTTGCTCCGCTGGTTTATGCCCATGGTGCCAGAGGCATTGCCTGTTTTTGTCCCTGTTATTGTAGCGACAGGTATCACCGGCGTGATTTATGGTGCACTTATAGCCATTAAGCAGAACGACATGAAACGCATTGTGGCCTACTCATCGTTGTCTCACGTAGGCCTGATTGCTGCAGGAATTGCGGTGGCAGGTGAAACTGGTGTTCAGGGTGGCTTACTTCAAATGTTTAGCCATGGCGTAAATGCTGTTGGGCTGTTTCTTGCAGTTGATATAATTGAAAGAAGAAATCAAACGCGTTTGCTGGACAATCTTGGAGGAATGGCAGGCCAATCCAGGGCTTTTGCCGTATTTTTCCTGGTAATTGTTCTGGGCGCCACCGCAGTTCCCTTTACCAATGGTTTTCCAGGAGAGTTATTACTGCTAAAATCGGTATTCGGCTATCATCAGGTATGGGGAATACTGGGAGGGATTACCATTATGTTGTGTGCGGTGTACATGCTCAGAATGTATCAGTTCTCTATGTTCGGTGAGGCAAAAGGAACATCATTTCCATCGCTTCAGTGGCATGAATGGATTGCACTCACGGGTATAGTTTTACTCATATTGTTGTTCGGTTTGTTTCCTCAAAAACTAATGGATATAAGTGCCCCTGCAGTTAAAAACTTGCTGCTGCTGATACAAAATACGAAGGAGGTAATCTCATGACGTCGCTGTTAATCCTATTTATTGGAGCCATTTTCGTTTTGTATTATGGCATTCGTAAAGCCGAAAGCAAATCCCTGTTTATTACAATTCCACTGTTGGTTGTGGCTCTTGGCTTTCTGATTAACGACTGGAAGGGTGTCATAGAAAAGAACATTCCCGATTGGCAAACGAGGTTAGTGCCTGCAAATATGCTGGTATGGGATTCAACGGCAATTGCATTCTCCATTGTGTTGGTGCTGGCATTGATGATGGTCTTTGGGTTGTTTTCAAGAAACAATCACGCAGGTGCAGATTTACCTGCTCTGATGCTTTTTAGTGTATGTGGCGGTATGCTGATGACTTCCTTTAGCAATCTTATTATGCTGTTTCTGGGAATTGAATGTTTATCAATTCCACTGTATGTATTGGCAGGTAGCAAAAAATCAGATCTTGCATCCAATGAATCTGCCGTTAAATACTTTCTAATGGGAGCTTTCAGCACGGCTATTTTTCTTATGGGGTGTGCATTTATTTATGGTGGTTCAGGAAGCCTGGAACTTGAAAGCATCAATAGGGCAATCTCTATGTTAAGCCACATTGGAATTAAAAGCAATCTTATATCCGCCGGTGTAATGCTGCTTATGGCCGGAATGCTGTTCAAAGTTTCTGCATTTCCTTTTCATTTCTGGAGTCCAGATGTATATGACGGAAGCCCAAACAGAACTACGGTTTTTATGGCCACAGTGGTTAAGATTGCCGCGTTTGCAGCATTCTTTCGTCTTTTCAATTACGGACTGAATGATATGAAAGGCTTCTGGGGAATGACCCTGGCAATTTCTGCTGCCGCAACAATCATCTTTGGAAATATTTCAGCAATACGACAGCATTCCTTTAAACGAACACTGGCATATTCAAGCGTGGCGCATGCCGGTTATATGCTGATGGCCATTCTGGCTATTCCGGTCGATGGTTTCTGGGCTTTGCTGGTTTATCTGCTCGCCTATGCAAGCAGTGCCGTTTGTGTTTTTTATCTGCTGGATAGAACAGCTGAGGGAAAAGCCGGTTTTGATTTTGAGAATTTTAATGGTTTGGGGAAGCAAAGCAAATGGCTGTCTTTGCTGTTGGTTGTGTCCATGTTTTCCATGGCTGGCATTCCGCTCACGGCTGGATTTGCGGGCAAATACGGATTGTTCAGCGGCATTGTTTCGTCTTACCCGTGGCTGTTAATCATTGCGCTGCTTGGTTCCGCCATCAGTATTGCATATTATTTCAGGGTATTCAAAAATGCCTTTTTCTCATCCGAAAACGGAACTACTAAAATCAGCATCGGAATGCTTGAAGTGGTTTTCCTTTTGATTTCTCTCATGATAACCCTGGTTGTGGGTTGCTGGCCTGCCGTGATAACGTCACTGCAGATTTTTCCGGGATAAATCAAAAGGTTATTCCGATTCTGTAAACGATGGATCCCAGCGGCTGCGTAGAAGCATATTCAGTGTTTGGAGCGTATCCTATCAAAAACCAGGATCCCATTCCAGCGCTTTGAGCCATTCCAAGGCCTAAAATAGGAGAGGCCACCCATTTTCTTTCACTGGAGGATAAAACACCGCTACCCGGTAACAAAGCGTTTATTCCGCGCATTTCAGCATGCAAAAAAGCTACCTCGCCGAGATTTAATCTTAAAAAACCATGGGCACCATAGGTAAATCCGCTGTTTCCCTGGCCATTGCCAACGTAAAAAGCACCATTGATTCCGGCGCCTATCATCAGTGGTTTTGCGATCTTAAATCCGGCAAAAGGAGATATCTCACCAAAAACAAATCCGTTTGTCAGGGAGAACATAAACTCAGTGCCTTTGATAAAATTATCGCTGACGGGAGCTTTGAAAAAAGGGGGCTTTTTAACCGATTGTGTATCAAAACGCTGACCCGGAGCATCATCTTCATATTGTGCCTGCACATAACCGGCCGAAATAGCCATGATTATAACCAATAAAGCTTTTTTACACATAAGATTAAAACACTTGATTACCCGCAATTATAGCACTAAAATTGTACCACGATTCAGTGAGTATGTCTAAAATACACAATTTTTCCGCGGGACCATCCATTTTAGCTCCCGTTGCATTTGAGAAAAGCATAGAAGCCATCAGGAATTTTGCCGGTACAGGCTTAAGCATCCTCGAAATAAGCCATCGCACCAAGGAATTTGAATATGTGATGGAAGAAACCCGCCAGTTGGTTAAATCACTGCTGTCTGTGCCCGATGATTATGATATCCTTTTTCTGCAGGGCGGCGCATCCACGCAGTTTTTTCAGGTACCTCACAATTTTCTGAGAACGTCAGCAGCATATCTCAAAACCGGGGTTTGGGCAGCCGGTGCTATAAAAGAAGCCAAACTGTATGGCGAAGTGAATGTAATTGCCAGCAGTGAAGCGGATAATTACTCTTACATACCTAAAGATTATACCATCCCAACCACGTCGGATTATTTTCATTGCACGAGCAACAATACCATCTACGGAACCCAGATGCAGCATTTTCCTGACAGCCCTGTTCCCATGTTCTGTGATATGAGTTCCGATATATTCAGCAGACCTGTCAACACAGCGTCTTTCGACCTGATTTATGCCGGAGCACAAAAAAATATGGGGCCTGCCGGTGTAACGCTAGTGATTGTAAAAAAATCTTTATACGAGCGCCGTCCTGAGGGCAGAGCGATCCCTTCCATGCTGGATTATAAACTTCATGGTGAAAAAGAAAGCATGTACAATACTCCACCTGTATTTCCTATACTCGTCAGCAAGTTCAATCTTGAGTGGGTAAAGGAGAATGGCGGCTGTGAAGGCATGCAGGTCCGGAACGAAGCAAAAGCGGGATTGCTGTATGATGCCATTGATAAAAGTCCATACTTCAGAGGCACCGTGAATAAGGAAGACAGAAGCCGGATGAATGTGTGCTTTGTATTTAATGAACCCACACCTGACCTTGAACAAAAATTCAATGCTGCTTGCAAAGAAGCCGGAATAAGTGGCATTAAAGGACACCGCAGTGTAGGTGGATACAGAGCAAGTTTATACAATGCCCTGCCGCTGGAGAGTGTTCAGGCGCTGGTTAATGTAATGGAGACTTTCGCATGATGAGAATTTTAGCCAATGATGGCATTGATGCGGCC